>JBLHYZ010000001.1:0-19467 GCA_047631115.1 Alpinimonas sp.
TGGAGCCCACGAACCAGGAGGTGACGCGCGACGGTGTGCGTCGCCGGAGTCGCTTCGAGTTCGGCCGGGATGTCCACGGTGAACGTTACATCGCCACTACAGCCGGCGAGGATTTCTTTGTCGGTGATCCAGTTAAAGTCGATCATGCGGCGACCTGTTAGCTGCGTTGTGTCGAACTGATTGGCACCACCTTTGCCGAGCTCTTCCATGGCGGTCAGCACTGCTTCAAGAGGTGGGTGCGGCGTTTCAAGGTCATTGAGAAGCGCCAAGATATACGACACACCGATGCCGTTGTCGGCGCCAAGAGACGTGCCGTCAGCGGTGATAAAGTCTCCATCGAGCAAGAGACGAATGGGATCTGTGGCAAAGTTGATCTCGACGCCTTCGGCTTTTTCGCACACCATGTCGAGGTGTCCGTGAAGAACCAGCGCAGCGGAGTTTTCAAGACCGCCCTGGCCGGGTTTGCGGACGAAAACGCAGTTGAGTTCATCCCTAACGACGTGCAGTCCCCGCTCGGTAGCGAATGCGACCACCCAGTCGGCGACTCCGGCTTCATTTCCAGAACCGCGCGGGATGTTAGCTAGCGTTTCGAAAATTCCGAGAACCTCTGTGGGTTCCAGGCCGGCAAGAACGTTCTGCGTGGCGACCACGGGGGTAATGCCCAAGCTCATTGTCGTTCCTCTTCTGTGAGTAGTTTTACTTGACGATGGCGGTGCGCGACCGGGTGAGGGTCAAAGACACCACAATAATGATCACGACGCCGTAGACGAGGTTTTGGGCCTCCGCTGCGACGCCAATAGCGGCCGTCGCAATGGGAACCAAGGCGATGGTGAGTGCGCCCAAGATGACGTTGAGGGGATTCGTCACACCACCGGAGATTGACGTTCCTCCCACAATGGCGGCAGCAATGGCGGGAAGCAACAGGTCACTTCCCAGTCCCGTCGCGGATGCCGATCCAGCCTGAGCGATGATTGTCATGCCGGCTAACCCTGCCATGAAGCCTGACAGCGCGAACGCCGTAATTTTCAGGGCGCGCGTGCGCACGGCGGAGAATATTGCCCCAGACTCGTTCACACCGATTGCTGTCATGCCCATTCCTGCCCTCGTGTAGCGCAGGAACAGGAAGGCCAATACGGCGACCACGACCCCCAGAATGAAGGTGAGAGGCAGACCCCCGAGTTGCGTCGTGTACAACGGCGACACCACTTCCTTGTTCTGAGAAACGTAGACGGTTGTCGCCCCACTGACCACGAGTGACGCGGCCTTGAATATTCCCAACGTTCCCAGCGTGAGCGCGAACGAAGGAACCTGGGTGTACGCCAGAAGGAATCCGTTGAGCGCTCCGAACAGCGTCACCATGGCCAAAACCACGAGGGGCGCGGTAACAGCCAGTGGGCCCAACAGCATGGCGAGAAGAATCGCACCAAGAACCGTGATCGAGGCATTGGACAGGTCGATAGACCCAATGTTTAGCACAAACGCTTGGCCAAGGGCGACCAAAAGGATAGGTGCCGCTGACGACGCCACAATCGTGATTCCACCGCTGCCGATGAAGGCCGGCGTCAAAATTGCGACGACGGCAAACATCAGGATGAAAATCACCCCAGGCCCGCCAACCTGCCAGAATTTGCCCGCCGAGAAGCGGTTACCAGTGGCGGAGGTTTCTGCACTAACAACGCTCCCGGTTTCAGAAATAGTCGTAGTCATGAACCTCACACCATCCTTTCAAGAAGATCGAGAGTCGATGGATCATCAACGCTCATGTCATAAGAAGCAGTAATTACGCCGTCGCGCATGACGAGAACGTCGTCACCCATCTCTAGCGCCTCTTCTAGCGTGTCCGCGAGAAGGATGACGGCCGTGCCGGCTCTGCAGGCGGCTTTGATTTGCTCGTTGACGGTTTCTGCGGCCCCTGGGTCGAGACCACGTAGTGGGTGGTCAAGCACGAGAACGCGCAGCTGCGCATCGCATAGCCACTTCGCCATCACCACTTTCTGCTGGTTTCCTCCAGAGAAACGATCGAGATTCTGACCGATGTTATTGGGGCGGACATCGAGAGTGGTGAACCAGTCTTGGGCAATTTTGTCGCGTTTCCAAGGCTTAAGGAATGGTCCAAACGCTGCCTCACCAGGATGAGTCATCACAATGTTTTCGGCCGCCGTGAAGCCACCAACCATGCCCTCGACCTTGCGTTCGGCGGAAACGAATCCCATGCCGCGCTTGACGGCTTTTGGAATCCTCCAACCACGGGCCTGTCGCCCGTTAAGAGTGATAGTTCCGTCGTCAAAACGCTCCGCACCGAAGAGGGCGCGCGATAGTTCTTCGCGACCCGAGCCACTCGTGCCAACAATTGCTGTCACGCGCCCAGAGTGCACCGACAGAGAGATGTCCTTAAACTTGCCTTTACGGGAAAGCCCGGTAACTTCAATCGCGGGAAGCTCATCGACCGGGCGTTCACGGCGCTCGTGAGCGGTCGCGCGTGATTCATGCCCAACCATGAGCTTGAAGAGTTCTTCTTCGGTCACGGAGGACGTCACGCGGTCGGCTACCAACTCGCCGTGACGCATCACAAGAATTCGGTCGCAGTTGCGAATTATTTCTTCGAGGCGGTGGGAAACAAAAATGACCGAACCGAATTCTTTCAGTTTACGAATCTCGCGCTCAAGAATTGCCGTCTCACCACGTTCGAGAAGTGACGTTGGTTCATCAAGAATCACGAGCGGGGAGGCGTTCTTCGCGGTGTCAACACTGATAGCCCGGGCAATTTCGACCATCTGACGATCAATGAACGACAAGTCCCCCACCTTCGTCCTGGGGTCCAGTTTCGACCCAATGATGTCAAGAGTCTTGGCAGCCGCTTTGTTGAGCTTGCCCCACTGATAAAAACCAAACTTGGTTCCGAAATCCTGAGAAGCTGCCCCGTTCATGGCAATATTTTCGGCCACCGTCAGATTGGTGAAGAGGGATTGCTCCTGGTGAACGACGCCGATTCCGGCCGCCGCCGAGTCGCGCGGGGTGCGAAATTTCACCGGTGAATCATTCACGGCGATTGTTCCCGAGTCGGGCTGGTAGATGCCCGTCAAGATTTTGAGGAGAGTGGACTTACCCGCACCGTTCTCACCGATGAGGCCGATCACCTCTCCGCGGAAAATCTCTAAGGAAACGCCCTTCAGCGCATGAACAGTGCCGAAGCTCTTCTGCACATCTGTCAGGCTCAAAACGGGCGTCGTTGCCCCTTGTGATGTCGTCATTTTGCGATCCTTAATAGGCCACGGTGCGGCCACGCTGCGGCCACGATTGCTAGCACGAGAATTGCGCCAGATACCGCGGACTGGTAACTCGGACTCACACCGGACAAGTTGAGGCCGTTGCTAAGAATAGTAAGAAGGAGCACACCAATGAGAGTGCGGAAAACTCCGCCTTTGCCACCGCCCAAGGACGTCCCGCCGATGACCACCGCCGGGATAGTGATGAACAAGAAACCCGAACCGATATCGTTTGACGTGCTGCCCAACTGCATCGTGGCGAGAATTCCCGCCACTCCGCTGAAGAGTCCGGCAACGATGAAAATGAAGATTTTGTTGGAAAGAATGGGCATTCCCTTAGAACGCGCAATTTCTTCATTGTTGCCTACGGCCAGTGCGACGCGTCCGAAGCGCGTGTACCGAGAGACGAGGGCGACAAAAACGGTGAGAACTGCCGCCAACCAACATACGTTCGGGAGACCGAATGTAATGGTCGAAACCCACAGAGTGACCGCATCGTCGGTGAGTTCGGGGTATGCATCGGTGCCATACAAAATAGTCGCGACGCCCAACCCGACAAACCACATGCCGAGAGTCACGATGAATGAGGGGACGCGAAGCAAGGTGTAGATCAAGCCGCTCCCGGCACCCAGGGCTCCAGCGAGAGCGAGGGGAAGGATCCAGGCCCATACGCCCGTGTCTTGTGCGCCGCGAGAGTTCGCGGAGAGCAGCACAAAAGCCACTCCGGCCGCTCCCATGACGCCTTCGACCGACAAGTCAATGGATCCGATGAGAATCACCAGAGTGGCTCCCAATCCAACAATCAGGGGCAAGCTGGCCTGGTTGAGAACGTTTTGCAGGTTCTCGATGGAGGCAAAGCGCGGGTTTATGAGCGAGAAGATCGCAATGAGAACAACCATCGCGCCGATGAGTGCCAATGGTTCGCCCGAACCGGAGAACATCGCGCGACGCCCGACGGCCCGTTCACGAGTTCGAATTGCGGCGGTGTCCACGTTGACCTGTGCCGGCAATTCGGAAGTCTGTGTTGTAGCCATGATCAGACCTTTCCAGCCTCTTGAGGCTTGAGTAGAGAGCCCGTAGCCAAGGCGCCTGAATAGGAGCCTTGGCTACGGGATAAAGCGGTGTTTCTCTTACCTCAGCGGTGTTACTAGTGCTTCGGTCGCGTTACTTGTACTCGGGCTTGATGACCTCAGGGCCAGCTCCGACGAGTTCAACGGGGGCGGTGTCCCAGGGTCCGTTCTCGATGAGTGTGTCGACCCATCCTGAAACATCGTTGTCCCACACCAAGAACTCATCGAGGTTGGCGGGGGTAACACAGCTAATCTTGAAAATGCTGAGACGCTTTTCAACAGGCAACGTGCTGGGGTCAATCTCACCGATTGCCGCAAGGTAGGCCGTGTAGAGGCCAATGGCAGAAGCCATGTAGCCACGGTGGAAGGTTTCACCGACGATAGCGCCATTTCCCTTGTTGGCCTTCATGGCATCGATGGTGGGCTGGTACAGACCGTCAGAGGCGAACTTCACCTTGTCGAGCATGCCGGCCTCTTCAAAGGCCTGCATTGCACCGATCTGCATACCGTCGTCTGCTGTCCAGACACCCTTGATCTCGTCGCCGTACTTGGCGATCAAGTCCTTGGAGTTCTTGTAGGCAACCTGGGGGTCCCAAGCAGATGGAATAACGTCCAGCAGCTTGACGTCGGGGTGGTTGGTGGCAAGTTCTTCCTTCATGCCAGCGACACGGGTCTGACTGGTGGTCGAGTCCTCAACGCCGGGAAGGGCAATGATGCCGCCCTTGTCGCCGATTGACTTGGCTAGGGCGTCAGCCGTGCACTTACCCGAGTCAATACCGGCGTGCTTCTGGTATGCAACAAAGTTATTGCCGATGTCAGCAGGCTTGAGCTCGTCGGGGCTGTTCCACCAGATAGTGACGAAGCCTCCGGCAGCCTTAACCGCGTCCACAATGACGGGAGCATCGGAGTTAGCCACCGTGTTCACGAAAACAACAGCTTTCTTGCCCTTGGCGAGAATAGCCTGGATTTTCGAGATTTCGGTTTGTGAAGAACCCTGCGCGTCAACGATTTCCACGGGGATACCCAGCTTCTTACCGAGAACCTCACAGCCCTCGATGTTGGCAGCGAAGTAGGGGTTGGTGGTGTTGATTACTGAACAAACAAAGACAAGGTCTTCCTTTTTCAGGGGAGCGACTGCAGCGCTTGCACCAGTCGAGGCGGTTGACGTGCAACCGGCCAGCACAAGCGATGCTGCCACAGCAACACTCGCGCCCATAATGAGTTTTGAACTCAGAGACATCTTTGACTCCTAAAGTTAGTAGTGATTGTATTTTAGTTTTCTTGGAACTGTGCTCATAAGTGAGAGAACAAAGTGCGAATTTTCATTCGGTGATTGCATGAACATTCAACAAAATAAATATCGCACATGCCAATCGAATAATCAACCTTCTGTTGATGAAATATTCACTTGTCATCAAATTGTGATTTTTACCGCAGAGTTCGGAAGAAGGTTCGCACGTCATCCACGTAGATGTCAGGCACTTCGAGGGGGGCAAAGTGGCCACCCTCCGTATGCACGCGGTACTGCTGCAGGTTGAAGTACTTGCTTGTCCACGTCATTGGTGGCTTGTAGATCTCGCCAGGGAAAATGCTGACCGCCGTGGGAACCCCGACGACCGGGAATCGATCGTGGCTTGGCGTCCACGGGTTTCCGCGGCACTCCCAGTAGTAGCGCGAGGACGTTCCACCCGTGTTGGTCAAGTAGTAAACAAGTGCGGTTGTGATGAGGTCTTCTTTAGGCCAGACCTTTTCAAAGGCGTCGGTTCCCGCGCCCCGCTCCGCAAGGCCCCAGAAGTAGCGCTTTTCAGTGATCCACGCCAACTGAGCTGCCGGAGAGTCCGCCACCAGAGCGGCCAACGTTTGAGGCTTGGTCAGCTGAATCTCGCCATAGCCACTCTCGTTTTCAACGAAGAGCTTGCCGCGCTCGAACCACCCTGACTCCTCAGCGGTGTACTCCGACTCTGCCGGAAGGCCCAGCTGGGGGTCGAACTGCACGCCTGCCGGCTGGTCGGGGTGCGTCGCCAAATAATGGCTCATCTGAGCAGGGAAGTGCGTGTAGACACCGATGACGTCGTCTTCGTACTTATGACCGTGCTGCTGGGCGATCAATGCGCCCCAGTCGCCGCCCGCGGTGGCGTACTTCTCGTATCCGAGCACATCCTTCATCAAGGTGTTCTCGAGGTCGGCAGTGTGCCACCAGTTCCACCCGGTCTCCTTCAGAGGAGAAGAGAAGCCGTACCCAGGCAACGAGATAAGCACGACGTCAAAGCCGTCCTCGGCGTTTCCACCAAACTTCTCCGGATTTGTCAGGGGCTCAATGACCTTGCGCACGTCCCAGAACGTCCAGGGCCAACCGTGGTGCAACAGCAGCGGCATGGGGTTCTTGCCCGAGCCTTTCACGTGAATGAAGTGTAGGGGCACGCCCATGATGTCCACCTTGAATTGCGGAAGCTCATTCATGCGGCTTTCTACGGACCGCCAGTCGTATTCTTCGACCCAATACTCGACGAGTTTGCGGTGATAGTCGGTGTTGTAGCCGTAACGCCAGTCATCGTTGCCGAAGTCGTCCGGAAAACGCGTCTGACGCAGGCGGTTCATCATGTCAGCGAGTTCCTCATCCGAAAAATGGATGGTGAACGGCTGGACATCGTATTTTGTGTTCATTGAAACCTCCTTGTTTCGACTTTCGTTAGGTGATTATTTATTGAGATACTGCGGAGTCAGCTCCACACCGTGACGCTCTCGCATGAGCACGGCCGTGCGGTCAATTTCTTCGTCACGCCGAGCCGCGCTCCAACCGAGTGCACCTGCCATCACGTCGGCAATTTCCCTCACCCGCGCGTCATTGAGTTCTCCGCTGAACGCGAGGTTGGTGCGACGAATGAGAACGTCATCGAGACGAACAGCTTGTTCGGTGCGCACGACAAAGGAGAGCTCTTGTGCACTGAAGGTAGGAAGCGAGTCAAGCAGGTCATCGCCGATGTCATTGAGCTCGGCCACCACAACGGCTGCTCGCGTGCCGTAGCGTCGAAACAGCTGCTCCGCCCGGTCGTGTGACAGGCTACCGCGGTGATTTTGGATCCAGAGCACTCGGGTGGCGTCATCCGCCGGGAAGTCTTTGCCGCCACCAATCGCAAGGCCGCGAGTTGTGACGGTCCGTTGCCGGCCGAGAGCCCCGAGCACGATTGTTGAGACGTGCTCACCGAGCGCGCGAAACGTCGTCCACTTGCCCCCAATGATGCTGAGCACAGGAATGTCCGCCGCGTTGACAAGGGTCGATTCGTCAATTCGGTAGTCACGCGAGACGAAGCCCGGCAGGGAGTCTTCTTGTTTTGGCAGCGGCCGAATCCCCGAATAGTGAAAAACAATCTGTGCGCGCGACAACGAAATTCCTGGCAAAACGTGAGCGACGAGGTCGAAAAAATAGTCAATTTCTTCCTCGGTGCAAACGGCCTGTTCGTTTGACTCGACAAAAATATCTGTTGTCCCAATCAAAACTCTGTTCTTCACGGGATAGATCAGAACGATTCGCCCATCGGAGTTTTCAAAGAACAACTCCCGCCCCGCCAGTTCCGCGAAGAGCTTCGGGTGGTCAACAACAATGTGAGAGCCCTTGGTTCCACCCATGAAGGCCGTCTGGCGACCGAGCGCACCGTTGGTGATGTCAGTGAGGGGACCGGATGCGTTGATAACGACCTTGGCCCGAACCAGGAGGGATTCTCCCGTGAGCATGTCGGTAATTTCGACACTGCCGTCTCGCGCTGCCGTCGCGGCAGCGTAGGTGACAAGCTGCGCGTTGCCCGTGGCTTGCGCATCGGCGATGAGATCCAGGCCAAGGCGCTCGGGTTCGTGGACCGACGCATCGAAGTAACTCGCCACAAATTTCACGTCAGGACGCAGAGAGGGTAAATCTTTGCGTGCGCGGTTGCGACCGACGAACGTGAATCGTGACATGACGGCGTTGGCGCGACTGAAAGATTCGTAGATGACTAACCCAACGCCAATCAGAATGGCGCCACGCTCTGTGCGACGACCCTTGCCGTGATTGAGCATTTTGAGCGGTGCCCGCAACAATCCCGCTGTCAGGGAAAAAATTGGCACGAGGGTGCGCAGGGGCTTGACCACGTGCGGAGCCGTGCGCAAGAGGTCGTTTCGCTCGATGACGGATTCGCGCACCAGACGAAACTCGCCATTCTCTAGATAGCGAATTCCACCATGAATCATGTGCGATGAAGCGGCGGAAGCGCCCGCCATCACGTCTCCTCTATCGATGAGCGTCGTGGTCACTCCCTGCAGAGAGAGGTCACGCATGATCGAGATACCGTTGATTCCACCGCCAATGATAAGCACATCACTTGTGTTATTTGCCAGCCCAGCGAATTCTGAGCGAACTCCCTCAGTCATGTTTTTCAGACTTCTTTCTCTTTGTTAGGGGCTTCATAGTGCCCTCGCGGGTAAGCCGGAATCTGCGCCAACGTATGTTGTGTCAAAAAAATCAGCCAGGGACGACTCGCTATCGATGTCGTTGGCGAAAGTATGAAGGAGAGCCGCGTCGAGCTCATCAAGACGAATGGCAGGAGACTCGCTGCTCACCGATCCAAGGGTGCTCGGGTTCCATTCGAGTTCAAGCAACGCGTTCACGCGCGTGAGTAATTCCTTCACCGTGTGCGACACGGCATAGGGGATACTCGCGCTAAAAAGACGCGCCCCGCGCGTCACACGCTGAGCAGTTCCGACGAGTTTTACTTCGCTGCGGGCACTCACACTGAAATCGCCGGGACAGTATTCACCCGTGACCGGAGCCACCTCGGTGCGGATTCCGAGCCCCGAAAACAACTCGACGAAGCGTAACCCGAAATCGGCGAAGACGTCACGGTACTCGACCCGGGGGTGACGTGCTTCTGGCGTGATGACGTCCAGCACCAACCAATCTGTGTCAAGCACCACGGCGCGCCCCCCGGCGGGGCGAACCACGGGTTCAAAACCAAACGCGGTTGCCTCGGCAATAGCTTCGGCGAATCCATCGAGCAGTGTCTCGCGACGGCTGAAAGCCACAGTGGGCGACGGTCGGTAAAGACGAATAATGCGCCCCAGATTGTTGTTATCGGCGACAAGGTCAAGCAGCCGCCGAGAAGCCCCGAGGTCTGAGCTCACAAAGAGTCCACGATCACGTTCTTTGGCTAGGCCGCGAATGAGTGTGGTGCGCATTGTTTATCGTTTTCTCGATCAGAAGTTGATCATGTGACCCGCGAGACCATGGAAGGCCTCCTGCAGGCTCTCGCTCAAGGTGGGGTGGGCGTGAACATTGTGAATGAGATCGTCAATGGTGACACCTTGACCTGCCGCCAACGTAAGCTCGGGCAGAAGTTCCGACACGTCCGGCCCCACGAGGTGCCCGCCGACCAGGGTGCGGGTTGAGGCATTGGCCACCAGCTTGACGAAGCCCGCTGTCTCCCCCACGGCATGCGCCTTGCCATTGGCCACGAATGGGAAGGACGCTACGAGCACGTCGCCAATCTCGGCCCGCGCCTGTTCCTCGGTAAGTCCAAAGCTGGCAACTTGGGGGTTCGAGTACACGGCCCGCGGCATATCGCGGTAATCGCCCATCTGGCGAGTCGACAACGCTCCAATGACCTCAGCCGCCAGAATTCCCTGCGCCTCGGCCACATGGGCAAGTGCCATTTTCGCCGTGACGTCACCGATCGCAAAGATGTTTGGAACGCTTGTGCGAAGTTGCGCATCCACTTCTATGGCACCGTTATCTGACACGGTGACCTCGGTGGCATCCAGGCCGTACCCGGCTACTCGGGGTGAGAAGCCCACAGCGACAAGTACGTGTTCGGCAACCAACGTGACAGTGTCACCGCTGGCTGATTCGTACGTGACCTCCGCTGCGTTCGATGTGTCCTGAGCGGAACCGACGCGAGCCCCCGTCACGATTGATACGCCCAGCTTTTTGAGGGATTTGGCCAGAGCGGCCGATACTTCGGCGTCTTCTGCCGGCAGGATGCGGTCTTGGAATTCCAGTACGGTAACGGCGCTCCCAAAACTTGCGGCAATGCACGCAAATTCGATACCGATGGGCCCGGCCCCGATCACGACGAGGGATTTCGGTAGCGACTCGATGAGGACAACTTCTATGTACCCCGTGACGCGGTCCCCAAGGGTTACTCCGGGGAGGCTTCTTATCTCGGCACCGGTCGCGATAATAGCGTGATCAAAAGTGACGAGAGCGTTGGACCCGTCCTCGTTCGCCACCTGCAGGGAGGTGTTTCCCGTGAACGTTCCGGTCCCAGAAAATTGGAGGATTCCGTTCTTTTTCATCAAATAATGAACGCCCTTGATTCGTCCCTCAGCCACCGAACGGCTTCGCTCGTGGGCGGCACGAAAATCGGCGGTCACGCCCTCAGGCAGGCCGAAGGCTTTGGCGTGACGCGTGACGAGGGATGCGACCTGCGCATTTTGCAGCAGCACTTTTGTGGGGATGCATCCGACGTTGAGACACACTCCACCCCAATACTCGCGCTCGACGATAGCAACAGTCTTCCCAAGCTGCGCGGCTCGAATCGCAGCAACGTACCCTCCCGGACCCGCGCCAAGAACGAGCACGTCTACGGCAACCTGTTCGACGTTTTCTGACATTGTCTATCGTGCTCCAACGGCGTCGGTTGTTGTAGGCGTCCGAGAAGTTAATTCACTCAACGGTGCCTCGAGGGCGGTCTTGATTGCTCCCAAGAATTTGGCTCCCGTGGCTCCATCGAGGGCACGGTGGTCACAGGTGAGTGTGAGCTCTGCAATCGGAAGCCAGTGGGCACTGTCGTCACCTTGGAAAACGTAGCGATTTATCGAGGCCCCTACCGCGAGAATTGCCGCTTGGGGCACGTTGAGAATCGCATCAAATCGCGTTATTCCCATCATTCCGAGGTTGGAAATTGTGAAGGTTCCGCCACTGATGTCTGCTCGTGTGAGGGCACCACCGCGGGCGCGCGACACGATATCTGCTCGAGAAATGGCGAGTTCGGCCAGTGACTTGTTCGCTGCATCGTGCACGTTCGGCACGACGAGGCCTTTGGGGCTGGCCACGGCAATGCCCACATTCACCGATTCAAAGCGCACGAGTTCTTCCTCGCCCACATGAACATTCACCTCGGGAAATTGAGTAAGCGCCGAAGCGACCGCGGCAACAATGACGTCCGTCACCGTGGCGGATGGTTCAACCGACTTCACTTTTGTGGCTTCCGTCATATCGACCTCGACGGTCAGATGAAATACGGGGGCCTGCCAGGCGCGAGTCATGTGTTTCGCCGCGGTGCGGGCCATGCCCGTCAGGGGAACAACAATTCCTTCTTCACTCAACGACTCGCACCGCCAACCAAGTTGCTCTCACGTGACGCCGGCGTGCCGTAATTGGCCGAACCCGCGCACCCATACTCACGCATCTTTTCGATGGTGGCGGCAATCATGCGGTCACGACCCAGAGACAGCACTTCCTCTAATTGGCGGTCGCCCTCCAACCACTTCTCCTCTATTCCCGCGCGGAAAGCGTGGCGAAGATCGGTGTCGGCATTGAACTTGTGCACGCCCGCCAGAGTTGCGGCGTGAATTTGGTCGAGTGGGACGCCCGATGCGCCATGCAAAACCAGTGGGATACCCGTCACGTCGCGAATTCTTTTAATACGCTCAATATCGAGCGGCTGTGGCTCGAGACCCGTGACCCCATGCATGACGCCGGCCGAGATGGCCAGCAAATCGACACCCGTTTCGGCGACGAACCGCTCGGCTTCTTCGACGCTGGTGTAAAAATCAGCCCAGTTAATGCCATCGGCGGCGTCTGGAATCTTTCCCAGCTCCGCTTCGACGGGTATGCCGGCGGCGTGCGCCGCCTCGACGACAACGCGCGTCACGCGGATATTTTCCTCAAGGTCGAGGTGCGCTCCGTCGAACATGATTGAGTCGAAGCCAAGTTCGATGGCAACGAAAACCTCGTTGAAGGTGCCGTGGTCTAAGTGGATTGGCACGTCAAAGGGAGCGTTGTCGAGCTCCCGACGGGTCATCTCGAACGCGGCGCGCAATCCCATGTGGGGAATTATGGCTCGGCCAACTTGCAAGAACACCGGTGAATCAGCAATTTCGGCGGCACGGATGAGCGCCTGAGTCGTTTCGGGGTTGTGCATATTGAACGCACCAACCGCATAGCCCCCTGCCTGTGCAGCAGTGATAAGACCGAGTGGGTCTGTTCTTTCTTTTGCCATGAGGCAATGTCCTTTCGTGTTACCTTAAGCCGAGCGGCGTTGCTGGCCTTTTTGTGGGTGCGACCTAGGCGGTCTCGATGATTGCTACGACGGTGCGAACCTCGACACTCTCGCCTTCGGCGACAAGAATCTCGGTGATCGTCCCGGTAGCGGGGGCTTCCAGGATTTCTTCAACTTTTTCAGCTTCAACTTCGGCCATGGGCTCATCTTCGGTGACAGTGTCGCCGACCTTCTTGAGCCACGTGACGATGGCTCCTTCACTCATTCCCATTCCCCACTGGGGAAGCAAAACTTCTACTCGTGCCATTTTCTTTTCCTTTCACATTCCTGAAGAGTTAGTTGGTTTCTTGCGCAAAGGCGGCGCGACGCGAGGTGTGGGCAGTGACGCGGCGCGCGGCTGCCACGATGTCAGCCTTGTTGGGATACATCTGCTTTTCGAGAGACGGGCTGAAGGGAATCTGCATATCGGGAGCGGTGATGCGCACAATCGGCGCAACAAGAGCATCGAAGACACCCTCGGCAACAATCGCGCTAATCTCACCGGCGGCACCACACGTGCGGTGCGCAGGTTCGACCACAATGAGGCGCCCGGTCTTGGCCACGCTGGCAAGAATTGCGTCTTTGTCGAGGGGAACAAGAGTGCGTGGGTCAATGACCTCCGCGGAGATTCCTTCGGCTTCGAGCAGGGCTGCGGCAGCAATTGCTTCGGGGACAGAACTTGAGATGGCAACAATGGTGACGTCGCTTCCCACCCGGTGCGTGCGTGCCACACCAAAGGGGATCCAGAACTCGTCTTCAGACACTTCTTCTTTTTGCGCCCAGAGAAGGCATGCCTCGAAGGTCAGAACGGGATCATCCATATCAATGGCGGTACGCAGCAGGCCTTTCGCATCGCTCGGCGTGGAGGGCACCATGATTTTGAGTCCGGGAACGTTCATGAACATGGGATACGGGCGGTCGGAGTGGTGTGCTCCCGTGTTGAGGCCGTAAAACATGGCCGAACGGAAGACCACGGGCATTGATGCCTGGCCACCAAACATGTAGCGGTTCTTCGCGACCTGGTTGACCAGTTGATCCATTGCCATGTAGAGAAAGCTCGAGTACGAGAGGTCCACGATGGGGCGAAGTCCGGTCATAGCTGCACCGGCGGCGGCGCCGACGATGCCTTCTTCTGAGATGGGCGTGTTCCGGATGCGGTTGCGACCGTACATCTGCACGAAGTCACCGGTCTCTTGGCGAGTCTTGCCACCACCGGTCGTTCCGTAAACGTTCGCCTCGACATCCTCACCAATGATGATGACGCGGTCGTCGGCGTCCATTGCCTCTTTTTGGGCAGCCCCGATGGCTCCCAAGAAACTCATCACGCTCATGCTGCGTACTCCGAATCGGTGTAAAGATCGTCAAACCCGGTGGAAGCGTCGGGCCAAGGGCTGTTTTCTGAGAACTCAACGGCCGCGTCGACTTCGGCAAGAACTTCAGCTTCAAGAGCATCCATTTCTTCAGCCGTGTGACCGTTGGCAATGAGGTGATCGCGGAAGAGCACGAGGGGGTCTTTTTTGAGCCACTCTTCGCGCTCACTGGCGGGACGATAATCCGTGCCGAGGCGAAGACCCTCGGAGTGCTCGTTGTAGCGGTACGTGACAACTTCAATCAGCGAGGGTCCCTCGCCGGCGCGAGCGCGTGCAACCGCAGCGCTCACCGCTTCGTACACAGCCAGAACATCCTGACCATCTTCGACGCGGATTCCCGGAATTCCGAAGCCCGCTGCCCGCTCGGAGATCACCCCGGAGGTGACCGTGTGGGCGGGGGTCGACAGGGCGTACTGGTTGTTTTCACACAGGAAGATGACGGGAAGGTTCCAGACGCCCGACATGTTCATCGATTCGTAGAGGACGCCCTGGTTCGCCGCACCATCACCGAAGAAGGCGAGAGCGACTGTGTCACGCCCGAGAACCTGCGACGAGAGGGCTGCTCCCATGGCGATGGGGATGGAGGAACCCACGATGCCCGACTCGCCCAGACTGCCCACAGAAAAGTCCGCAAGGTGGAGAGAACCACCCTTGCCCTTGCACACACCACCGGACTTGCCTTGAAGTTCGGCCATCAACGGTCCCAGCGGAGAGCCCTTGCCGATGGGGTGCCCGTGACTACGGTGATTACCCGACATGTAGTCCTTGTCAGATAGGGCCATCGTCGCTCCGACGACCTGAGCCTCTTGACCGATGCTTGTGTGAACGGTTCCCGGAATGTGGCCGCGCTTGACCATCTTGGATGCGCGCTCATCGAAGGCACGAATACGCAACATGCGTCGCTGCATCTCCAGCTTGACGTCGTCGCTGAGGGTGACCATGTCAGGTGCCTCCTAGGTAAGTCAACATTTCTGTTGGTTAGTGAGTAAAAGTTTTTTGTGTATAACTATTCAGGTGCTGATTATTCATGTTACCGGGTGCGCTTCACAATCGCAAGCACCACTAGGTCGAGGGCTAGGTCTAGGTCGAGGTCTAGGCGGGCCTAATTCCCCCTGGGCAGGAGACTCCCCACTCCGGGAATAATGAATGAGGGCCGAGACGCAGATGCGGTCTTCTCGACGTCGGTCAGTTGCGAGTCGCCGGTCAACACCAGTGCTGATTTCATGCCGGCATTCACGGCCATTCGAATGTCGGTTTCAAGGCGATCGCCCACCATCACGGTTCTCGCGGGGTCAACGCCAAGCTGTGCCACAACCGTGTCAATCATGATGCGGTCCGGCTTGCCCATGTTGGCCACACAAGCGACGCCAGCAGAGGCCTCGATTGCTGCCACAATAGCCGCCGCATCCGGTTCACCTTTGCCTCCCGGAAAGGGGCAGTAGCGATCGGGATTTGTAGTGATGAGCAGAACGTGCTCGCGTTGCCAGAGCGCGTCGAAAGCTATTTGCAGCTTGCGATAGTTAAAGCCACGGTCGTAACTTGCAATAACGATGTCGATTTCGGAGGGGTCTTCAGAGAGCCGAATGCCCGCATCACGCAGTGCGTTAATCAGCGGCTCCTCGGCAATAGGAAAGACCGTGGCGCCCGGATGGTTGCGTTTCAGCCAGAGAATCGTCGTCACAACCGTGTTGATAATTTGCTCGCGTTGCACAGCAATGCCAAGCCCCGTGAGCTTGCGCACGTACATGTCGGGATCACGCGTGGGGTTGTTCGACAAAAAAACGGTCTTGGCGCCACGATCGCGCAGAGTGTCGAGAAGCTCCAGCGCACCGGGCAATAACTCGTTGCCAAGATAAATCGTGCCATCGAGGTCAAAAAGGTACGCGTCAAAGAAACCATCGGGGGCCACGAGTTCAACCGTCGACTCACGTGATGGCGTGCTGAGCGGACTAACCATGGCTGGCACCTTTCGCGGCGGCGGCAAACACGGGACGCAGTGCGGGATAAATCTGTCGGTAAACGCTAAACAGGGCGTCATAGGTCGCACGTGAATTTACCCGGGGCTCATACCTGATGCCCGATTGGGTCATGGCAGCGGCGGCCTGGGCCGTGGACGCATAGAGGCCCGCGCCTACTGCCGCCAGCACACCAGCGCCGAGTGCCGTCGCCTCATCACTGCCCGCGAGCACAATGGGTCTCTGCAAAATATCGGCAAAGAGCTGACACCACAGGGGGCTTCGCGTGCCGCCACCCATCGCAATGAATTCCGTTATGGGAACAGGCAGGCTCCGTTCAGCCTCTTCCAGACAAACACGCAGCTCGAACGCAATGCCCTCGAGCACAGCGCGGTAAATATGCGCCGTTGTGTGAGCACCCGTGAGGCCAAACATCACGCCGCGAGCATCCTGATCCCAAAATGGGGTGAGCTGACCGTTCCAATACGGCACCACGAACAGGCCCTCGGCGCCAGGCGAAATCTCCGCCGCCTTGCGTTCCCAGAACACTTCACGAGGAATACTGTCATCCCTCTTAATTCCATCGCCGACGCCGTCGGTGAAGGTCTTCAAGAACCACGTGATCATGAAGGTCCCCGCGCCCACGAAGAGTTCGTAGTTCACCGTTCCCGAGATGGTGCCCGCCATCGCACGATAGGCCGGACTCGGGATATAACTGTCGCTGAAACTTCCCGAAATCAGGCCGGTTCCTATGTTGAGGTAGGCGCGACCCGGTGACACGATTCCCGCACCGAGGCCGGCAGCCTGACCATCGCCGGCACCCGCGACAATGAGCAATCCCTCGGCGAGCCCCAGCTGAGCGGCGGCCGAGGCCGAGAGTTCACCAATGACGCCTCCGGGAGCAACAAGCCGAGGAAGTACCGAGCGATCGAGGCCGACGATGTCGAGCAGCTCATCGGAATAGTCACCCGTCTCGAGATCGAGGAGACCGAGGGGGTCGGCACTGGCAACCGAAGTGCTCCACTCGCCGGTCAGTTCGTGCACGAGATACGCGTGCACGTCGACGACCCGAGCCGTGCGGTCCAACAGCTCCGGTTCGTGTTCGCGCATCCACAGTAATTTGTAAAAGGCCGGCGTAGGATTCGCTGGCTTTCCGGTGAGGTCGTGAACCCGTCGCGTTCCAAAGCGCAACACCTGCTCGTGGGCGCGCGTGTCGAGCCAGAGCATGGCAGGGCGAACGGGCAGGTTATTCTCGTCAAGGCACGCGAAACTTTCACGCTGATGCGTGACCGCAAGAGAGACAACTTGGGAAGCGTCAATCTGCGCCCGACACTCGTTCACGGCAATCACCGCGCCGCGCCACCAATCTCTGGGATCTTGCTCGCCGTATCCGGATTGCGGAATGCTCAATTCGAGCGTCGTCGAACCCACTGCGAGAAGGGTTCCCTCGCGATCCCATGCCATGCATTTCACACCGGAGGTCGACGCGTCAATCGAGAGCACGATGTCAGACATGAGCTATTTCCGACGTCAGTCCATCGACGCGGGCTAAGACCGTGTCGACGTCGGTGTCGGTCCACCACCCCAACTCGGCGAGCAGGTCGACAATAGTGACGCGGTTGCGCATGTACAGGCAATTCTTGACGGCCCAGCGCCAGACATCCGGGGTCACCCACTCATCGAGGTCGTCACATCGCACGGTTGCCCCGGCTCGCGTCAACCCCTCAGCCAAATCGCGCGGGTCTGGAAGCATCTCCCCTAGGGAGTTTTCTAAGGCAGCCGCATCCGCGACGAGGTCTGCAACAGCATGGGAGGCGGACTGCCACGCGATGCGCTTTTTCGAATAATCCGACCAACACTCCGCCCCGAGCGCACCCGAGGGATCACAGTTTGCAAACACGGTGGCAACCGTGCTTTCAAGGGTTGCTCCATCCGTTCGCGGTTCGATGGGACGACCCTGGCGAATATTGTCGAGCAAGTATTGCCACGCCATTGCGCCAACAACAGAGGCCACGCCCACCTGTTCGCCGTGCAGGCCAATGTCGTGATGGTGAGCGGCCGCATACATGTCGAGCATGTGACTGATGAGGTGTTCCATGCCCGACAGGCAGGCGGTTGAACCGGCAATTCCTGTGCCGATGCCGCGGATGGCCAACACCTTGGTGAGCTGGTTGACGGCTTCTGCATTCCCGTCCCCGATCCCTGCGCCCCATTCCCGGGGGTTGCCGGCAAAGGTCAGCAGCAGGTCGCGAGGGGTGGAATGAAAACTCGTATCGGTTCCCACTTGGCTGGCCAACCACCAGTCCGCCGGAGCGGTAAACAAAGAAAGAAGTTCGCCAAAACCCGAGGTATTGAGCCTTCGTGGTGCCCCGGCAATGACCTCGGTGTCGGCGAGAACGACATCGGGCCAGCGCGAGTCAATCGTGCGCTTGGCGCCGGCACGCAGCACAACCGAGACGTTGTCGGTGTACCCATCGACCGACGCGGCCGTCTGAACCAGAACAAAGGGAATGTTTCCTGCCCGATGGCTCGCAACTTTAGCGATGTCCGAAATCGTGCCCGAGCCGACCGAAACCACCCCGTCAGCTCCCGTAAGTGCCGCTGTTGCGGCGTCGAGAGCCACATCGTCAGCGTAGAGATGACCCCCGCCACCGAGGATGACGCGAGTGACGTCAAAGAGCTGCTCGAGCTGAGCGCTGACGCGATCCTTCAGGTTGTCAGGGCCCTTGAAGATCGGCGTGGCATCGACGAGTAACACAACGTGCGCGCCCTCGACAATTCGCCCGGCATCTTTCAACAACGTGGCGAGCTCATCGCACACAGAGTCTGCCGCTGTGTCAGAAATCTGCATTCGCCGAATTCCAAGAGAAACGAGCGCCTCAGGACGAGGGGACGCTGCGATAACCTCACGAATGAGATCAAGGTCAGTTGGATCACCAATGTGTGCAAAGTGGTTCAACGCGTCTCCTCCTTGAGAACTGCAGTGTGGAACTGAATGAAGATTCGAGTAACGAATATTCATTCTACAGCAGGGTACGGACGTTTGCGAAGAACTTCTGCGCGCGATATCTAGTGGTTACGTTTGGCACCCACCGCCGGGGTTTAGGGAAGCCAGCGGTCACGTTTCGCGGGTTGCCGACACCGAACCTTCACTGAGTCGTCACCTTTCGTGGCCTGCAACCCTCCTCACGCCGCGAAACACGACCGTTGGATGTCGTTCGGAGGGCTCGAGGCCCCGAAACGCGACCATTGGACGCGAGTGGACGACTTTGTCAGCTTTGCCGCACGCGCGGAGCGAGGCGAGCACACGCCTGAGGACCTGCGCCAGAGGGCCTAGGCCTTTGTGCGGGAAGCCCGTGGCGTGCGGCGCGAGCCGGAGCCGGAAGCCTTGCGACGAGGGAGCTTCGCCGAGGTGCCACCGAGCATCCAGCGCATGCCGAGCCCCGTTATGAACGCGATGGTTAGAACCATGAGCGTTCCAGCAACCGTGTACAGGCCAATGAGGTGCACGAGGT
>JBLHYZ010000002.1:0-16648 GCA_047631115.1 Alpinimonas sp.
GGGCACAAAACGACCGCCAAATTCTCCAAAGTAGGGGCCTGATTCATCGCGCAGTGCCATTTAGATCTCCAAGAAAGATGCGAGTGTGACAAGAGGGTCGCTGGTGACGAGTGCTTCACCAACAAGAACAACATCCGCTCCCTGCGAGCGGTAATGAGCAACATCTTCAGCAGTGCGCACGGCAGATTCCGCGACACGTATCGTGCCCACAGGAAAACGATCAGTCAGTTCACCAAAGAGGTTGCGATCAAGTTCGAAAGTACTGAGGTTGCGAGCGTTCACCCCGATGAGCTTGGCGCCCAGGTCAATAGCTCGTTCAAGTTCATCCCTTGAATGAGTCTCAACTAAAACAGACATCCCTAGTTCGTGAGAGAGAGTGAACAGCTCCTGCATCAGGGGCTGGTCGAGTGCGGATGCAATGAGGAGGACAAGGTCGGCACCTGCGGCTCGGGCCTCAAAAACTTGATACGGCTCGGCGATGAAGTCCTTGCGAAGCAAAGGAATGTTGACCGCAGCACGAACACTTCGGAAGTCGTCCAATGAACCTAAAAACTTACGTTCTTCCGTCAATACGCTGATGGCGGAAGCTCCCCCGGCGGCGTACTGGGCGGCTAATGCCGCAGGATCTTCAATGCTCGACAGCGGGCCCTTAGAAGGGCTCGCACGTTTGATTTCAGCGATGACCTTGATACGGTCCGCCGGCGCTAATGCCTTCATCGCGTCGAGGGGAGGTAACTGCTCGAGAGCCAGACGCTCTACCTCGCTGAGTGAGACGCTTTCTCGGCGTCGTGCAGCATCGGCGAGGGAGCCGGCTGTTAATGCTGCCAGCACTATTAAGAGTGGTGGGCTCGAGGAACGTACTTGGGCCCACGTACGCCGTATCCAGCGCGCGAAAGTAGCCAACCCGCACCAAAACCGATGAAAAGTAGACCTGCCGAAGCCCATACCAACCAAGGAATCTCAAGGACAAAGGCGACGGTTCCCAGCGTTACGGCAAAAAGCATTGACAATACGCCGGTCCATGCTGCGGGAGAATGGCCCTCACCCAGTTTGTCAACTTCGTAGCTCATGGTGCTCCTCAAATGGCTAAAATATACTCCTTCATTCTAACGTGAGCCACGAGGTTGTCTCGGGATTTACTGGGTTGTCTCGGGATTTATGAAGTGGGGTCGGAGCCACGCGATAGATCGTCCCATGCATCAATTCTCGCGTGACTCGCGTCAACATCTTCCACCATAGGTTGCGCAGCAAGGGAGGCACCCCCTGGGTCAACCGGTGGGATGGATGCCGCGTATTTTCGTCCAGAACGCGGCCAAAGGCGCGACGTCACAAGAATCAAAATCCCTGCTATCGCTGTCACAATTCCAATTCCCACGCTGACATAGGGCCACGGAGAGAGGTCCTGCTCCAGGACGAGAGCCTTCAGTGCCGGAATGTCTTGAATACCAGTGATATCGATTAATGCGGGAGCGGCCAGGGCGATGGCGTCGTTGAGTGCGCCAAGAGCACTCAATATAATCCCCGCGCCGAGCGCAACTTGAACGGTCCCGAGAACGATCCGAAAAACGGGGCCAGCAAGGGATAGTGCCGCCAAAAGTGCAAGGCCAGTCAAGCCGAGGGCGCTCAGGCCCGGAGCCATCGTTTGGCCAGTTACCGGGATGGGGGCATCCGTCCCGATGCCCTGGGAGAGGGTGAGAGTGAGCCACGTTTGACTCCACGCCACCATGGCAAGAACGGCGCATATTGCGACAAGAAGCAGGATTCGCGACTTCACCTTTTGACCGGTCATCGGCATTACAGCTTGACCAGTGCGTTGGCGATGGACACTGCTCGAAGCGGTGCGGCAGCCTTGTTTTGCGTTTCAACGTACTCAGCTTCGGGATCAGAATCCATCACTAAACCTGCTCCGGCTTGAATGTACGCGGTTTCACCCATGAGGGTGGCTGTGCGGATGGCGATTGCCAGGTCTGCATCTCCGGCAAAGCCGAAGTATCCGACGACGCCGCCATAAGCCCCCCGTTGAGCTGGCTCAAGGTCATCAATGATCTGCAGGGCGCGAGGCTTGGGTGCCCCAGAGAGCGTTCCCGCAGGAAAAGTCGCACGAAAAGCATCGACCGAGTTGAGTCCAGGCGTGAGGTCGCCCTCGACCGATGACACGATGTGCATGATGTGACTAAAGCGTTCGACACGCATAAACTCCGTGACGTCGACACTTCCAGGAACGCATACCTTGAGAAGGTCGTTGCGGGAGAGGTCAACAAGCATGAGGTGCTCAGAACGTTCCTTGGCATCGGCTAGAAGCTCATGTTCGAGTTCATTATCTTGCTCGGGGGTCGCACCGCGTGGCCGTGAACCTGCAATGGGACGAGTGAAGACACGACGATCTGATATTTTGATCAAAGCCTCGGGCGAAGAACCGACGATGGCATAGGGCTGCTCGTCAACGGTCTCCAGCGCCAGTAGATACATGTAGGGGCTGGGATTGAGGCTTCGCAAGACACGATAAACGTCGATAGGGTCAGCGTGATTCTCGATATCGAATCGCTGCGATAGCACCACCTGAAAAACGTCCCCGTCAAGGACGTGACGCTGAGCGGCAGAAACTGATGCTAAAAAGTCCGAGTGTGCGGTGCGCATTCTTGCTTCGTGGGGCGCGTTCAGGTCAATCCGGGCGAGACCAACTTCTGCGGGTTGAGCTAGCTGTGCCTGGAGATCGTTGAGGCGGCCCGTTGCCTCCCGAAAAAGCTCATGTGACGACTCAGCAGTGTCGAGAACAAGAACGTTTGTGATGAGGGTGACGGTGCCAAATTTGTGGTCGAGCACAATAAGGTCTCGCGCGAAACTGAGCGCCTGAGTCGGAATCATGTAGTCGGCGGGAGGGGCCTCGAGCAGATTTTCAATCTGACGGATCGCTTCCCAGCCGATGAAGCCGACGAGCCCACCAGTGAGCGGAGGCATGCCCTCTAAGTGCGGCGTTTCCCAGCGTTCATAGAGTTGCCGCAGTGCCGCCAACCCGGTGGGAGCCATGGCTCCACCAAAGGCTGTCTCTTCCTCCAATCCGTAAGAGATCCAGCGTGAAAGGTCATCCTCATCGGTCAGAACACCGAAGGAAGAAACGCCGACAAAAGAAAAACGTGACCATATTCCGCCCTGTTCCGCAGACTCGAGTAAGAACGATCCCGGTTTACCCGCTGCGAGCTTGCGATAGATGCTGACCGGAGTTTCAGCGTCGGCAAAGAGTGACCGCGTAACGGGAATCACGCGGTAGCCGCTGTGCGCGAGAGCGTCAAAACCGGCCTCGGTGGTGTCGTCCTGTGTGTGAATCATGCCGCGTCGATATCAATCCGAGCCGAGATCTCTCGGTCGTCGAAGCACGAGTGCGATCCGGTGTGGCAGGCGGCGCCAATCTGAACAACTTCGAGCAGTAGCGTGTCGGAGTCACAGTCAAAACTTAGTGAACGTACAAACTGCACGTGCCCAGAAGTGTCGCCCTTTCGCCAAAACTCTTGTCGTGAACGTGACCAAAATGTGACACGTCCCTCGGCTACGGTCCGACGAATGGCCTCGGAATTCATATATCCGAGCATCAGCACGCGGTGTGTTTCAACATCTTGGATAATCGCAGGAATCAGCCCGTCATCGTTAAAGACGAGGGATACAGTATCGAGCGTGATGGGATCCGTCATTGTGTCCTCACAGGGTATCCGTGGTGGGCAAGGTTTGTCTTGACATCGGAGATGAGAACCTCACCCGAGTGAAAGATGGAAGCGGCCAACACGGCATTTGCGCCGGCGGCAATGGCCGGAGCGAAATCTGCGGACCGGCCTGCTCCCCCAGAGGCGATCACGGGAACCGTGCTGAGCGCACGAATAGCTGCCACAAGTTCGAGGTCAAAGCCGTCCTTGGTTCCGTCGGCATCGATGGAGTTCACGAGAAGTTCCCCAACGCCAAGATCGATGGCCCTCGCAGCCCACTCCAATGCGTCAAGTTGCGTCTCTTGACGACCACCATGTGTTGTCACGACAAATCCCGATGGGGTAGATGCGGAGCGGGTGATATCCAAAGAGAGCACCAGAACTTGGGCCCCGTAGCGCGAAGATATCTCCGAGAGAAGATGGGGACGCGCAATCGCCGCACTGTTGACACCCACCTTGTCGGCACCACTAGCAAGGAGTTTTGCAACGTCATCAACGGTCCGCACTCCCCCACCAACGGTGAGAGGAATGAAGACATGCTCGGCCGTGCGGGCAACGACGTCATACATGGTGGAACGATTGTCCACGGTGGCTGTGACGTCGAGGAAACATAGTTCGTCGGCGCCCTGCAAAAAGTACTGTGTCGCAAGTTCGACGGGGTCACCGGCATCACGCAAGTTTTTGAAATTGATACCTTTGACCACTCGGCCGTCGGCAACGTCGAGACAGGGAATCACCCGAACAGCGAGAGTCATAACGAATTCCTACAGGCGAGCCGCGTGAATGGCGCTCACGAGTATTGCACGGGCACCCAGCTCGTAGAGCTGATCCATAACGTCGTTGCGGTCTGCGCGAGGAACCATGACGCGAACCGCCACCCACTCAGGGTCATGAAGTGGAGAGATTGTGGGCGATTCGATCCCGGGAGCAATGAGGCAGGCCGCATCCAGCAAATTCTTTGGCACGTCGTAGTCCATGAGGACATACTGTTTTGCCACGAGAACACCTTGAAGCCGACGCAGCAAAATCGAAATTCCGTCGATGCTGGGGTTCCGACTGATAAGCACGGCTGTTGACTGCAAGATAACAGGGCCAAAAATCTCTAAGCCAGCCTGGCGAAGCGTTGAACCGGTGGAGACAACGTCGGCGACAGCATCTGCAACGCCCAAGCGCACGGCAGACTCCACAGCGCCATCGAGCATGACGAGGTTGGCCGTCACCCCAGCGGTGGCCAGAAATTTTTCTACGAGCCCGGGATAACTGGTGGCAACACGCTTTCCTTGCAGGTCAGTGAGCTGGGAGAACGTATTGGTGGGGCCGGCGAAGCGAAATGTCGAATCAGCGAAGCTGAGCTCGGCAATTTCTACCGCTTCTGACTGGGAGTCGAGCAGAAGATCGCGACCCGTGATTCCAACGTCTAAAGCACCGGATCCAACATAGGTTGCGATATCCCGGGGGCGGAGATAAAAAAACTCCACGCCATTGCGTTCGTCGGCGTGGTGAAGATCCCGCGGGTCACGACGGCCGGAATATCCGGCTTCGTAGAGCATCTCGGCCGAGGTCTCGGCAAGTGAACCCTTATTCGGGATGGCGACACGCAGCATGGTGGACCCTTTGTGGTGGTTGAGGTGGTTGCGGGAAAAAGGATGACCCTAGAGGTGCGCATTCACATCGTCGAGTGAAATGCCCTGGGCAATCATGAGGACTTGGAGGTGGTACAGCAACTGAGAAATCTCTTCAGCGGTTCGAAGAGTACCTTCGTGTTCCGCTGCCATCCAAACTTCTGCTGCTTCTTCAACAATCTTCTTGCCAATAGCATGAACTCCCGCATCCAACTCGGCGACAGTTTTGGACCCGTCGGGACGACTAAGAGATTTCTCGCTGAGCTCAGCGAAGAGAGAATCGAAGGTTTTCACTGTTCAAGATTACCGTGTTGTCAGGACTGCTCTGCCCGGTGGCGGCGGGAGAGGACTACACGACGGGGTTAAATCCCCCACACAAGCGTCCTAATGACTGTGCCCAATGGCTGACTGGGCTGCGAGACGAAGATCGAGGATTGCTTGATCTTTCTCTGGTGCGTTGTAGACGCTCGACCCAGCGACAAACGTATTGGCTCCGTGCTCTGCGGCAATCACAATGGTGTCCAAGGTGATTCCACCATCGACTTGAAGCCACACGTCGAGACCCAGGCGAGCGTTTGCGGCGCTGAGGGCGTCAAGCTTGGGCATGACGTGGGACATGAACGACTGCCCGCCGAAACCAGGTTCGACCGTCATCACCAGAATTTGATCAAATTCCGGGAGCAGGTCGAGATATGGCTCGACGTCGGTTCCGGGCTTCACAGCGAGTCCGGCTCGAGCGCCGATCTCTCGAAGTCGCCGCGCAAGAGCCACAGGGTTTGTGGTCGTCTCGGCGTGAAAAGTGACGGAATAAGCGCCTAATTCTGCATAACTAGGAGCCCACCGCTCCGGGTCCTCGATCATGAGGTGAACGTCGAGAGGAATGGGCGAGACATTGTGAATTCGACCCACCATCTGCGGACCGAAAGTCAGGTTGGGAACAAAATGATTATCCATGACATCAACATGGGCGTAATCGGCCGATGAAATAAGCGCCAGGTCACGCTCCATGTTAACGAAATCTGCTGACAGGATGCTCGGATTGATGCGTACGTTCATGGGGGTCATTCTAGTTTTCTAACGGGCGCAGTGACGTCTTGGTTAGAAGCGCAATGAACATCGCATCTGTTCCTTGGCGATGTGGCCAGAGCTGAACAGACAGGGAATCTCCGCCCAGGTCGACATCGTGCATCGCGACGTTGGCCAGGGCGCTTCGTGCATCGAGCTCGGCCACGTGAGCGTTCTTTCGCAGGGCCCCTTCGACAATTCCTCGGGTTTCTGCGAGGTGCGGGGAACACGTGATGTACGCGAGCAGTCCTCCTGGCTTGAGAGCTGTGAGTGCGCTTTCGAGAAGTTTCGCTTGGAGTCCCGTGAGATCAGCCACATCGCGAGGAGTCTTTCGCCAGCGAGCTTCCGGGCGCCGACGCAGTGCGCCAAGACCAGTGCACGGTGCATCCAGAAGAATTCTGTCGAAGGTATTGGGATGCGTGTCGCCGTACTCGGTTCCATCTCCCACGACAACCTCGACGCCAGAAACCGCCCTAAGGGCGCTACGAACCAGATCAGCTCGGCCAGGAATAATTTCGTTTGCCGTGAGGTGTGCCCCTCCGGCGAGTGCTTCCGCTGCGAGCAAGGCCGCTTTTCCGCCTGGGCCCGCGCACATGTCTAGCCACTGTTCGCCGGGTTGCACGTCATGGTGGCGAGACAGTGTGAGGGCTGCCAACTGCGAGCCTTCATCTTGAACACGAACGATTCCCTCACGAACACGAGCAAAACGTAGCGGGTCTCCGCCGGTGTTGAGAGACATACCCACGGGAGAATACGTCGTTGGCTCGCCTTCAACGTCATCGTTGGTTTCTACAAAACCGGGGAGTTCAACGAGCGTCACTCGCGGAGATAGGTTGTCGGCAGCGAGGCACTTCTCTAGTTCGTCACCCCGGCCTTCAGCTTCAAGAGACTGGCGAAATGCCCGCTCGATCCATAGCGGATGCGAGTAAATCGTGGCAAGTCGGTTATCTTCACTCTTCTCGTCTTTGGTGACGAACTCTTGCCAGTCCTCGAGATCGTGACGAGATGTTCTCCTCAAGACAGCATTCACGAAGCCGACCGCCCCCAAACTTGCAAAATGCTCGGCCATGTTGACGCTCTCATCAACGGCAGCGTGGGTAGCAACCCGCATATTCAGCAATTGGTGCACACCGAGTCGAAGAATGATGAGAACAACCGGGTCAATCGTGTCGATATCGCGAGCGGCGGCGTTGGCGATGACCTTGTCGTAGAAACCCTGCATACGCAGGGTTCCATAGGTGAGTTCCGTTGCAAGGCCGGCGTCATTTGTCGACAACCCAGCCGCCCTAATGCGGTTTGGCAACACAAGATTGGCGTATGCGTCATCGAGCATGACAGCCATCAGGACGTCGAAAGCGACTCCGCGCGAGGGCGTCACCGGTCGTGACCGGCGGGCGGATGGTTTGCGCCGTTCTCTGGGTGGCGCATTGACATTGCCTCCGGTCGAGGCGCTGGTCGAAACGTCGCGGCTGTCTTGTGAGTCGGTCACGAGATAACAAGGCTTTCTTCATTGTGGCGCCCACGAAACCAGTCCGCAGCGAGCATTCGAGGTTTGCCTGCGGGTTGTACCTGCAGAAGCTCCATAGCGTAGGTGGCTGTTCCGAGCCAGACGCGCTTTGAATGAAGCTCGATGTGACCGGCGGTAACCACCGGGGCATCCGTCGGGAGCGCCGCGCGATGAATCTTGAGGCGCTCTCCAGAAATGTCAACGTATGCGCCAGGTTCTGGTGTGACGCCCCTCAGCTGGGCATAAACCATGTCTGCGGGAGCTTCGATCATGAGATGTGCGTCTTTGAGGGTGAGTTTGCGTGCATAGGTTGGCTCGCCAGACTGCGGCAGCGTAAGCGCGGTTCCTAGCGCCAGAGATGTCACAACATCGCATACCTGCATTGCCCCGCTGGTAGCGAGTCTCGAAAGGAGCTCTCCGGCAGTCTCATCAACGCCAATGGGGCTGAGGGCGGCGGAATACATGTCACCGGCGTCGAGCTCGGGAACGAGGGAGAAAACGGTCGTTCCTATTTCGGTATCCCCCGAAATAAGGCTCCATTGAACCGGGGCAGCGCCCCGCCATTTGGGCAAGTCTGAGAAATGCAAATTTATCCAGCCCTGCGATGTGGCAGCAAGGGCGGAGTCGGGAAGCAACCCCCCGTAGGCAACGACAACACCGAGGTCGGCACTGTAGAGAGCGAGTTCGGCGCTCACGGCGGCGTCAATGCGAGCGGCTCGCACAACTGGTATTCCGAGCTCGAACGCGACGGAAGCAACCGGAGAGGGGGTCAAAATCCGCTTGCGGCCAAGAGGAGAATCGGGACGTGTCAGGACCGCACACACATCCTCGCCTGCAGCGACGAGTGCGCGCAGGGTTGGCACCGCCACGTCGGGCGTTCCGGCAAAAATAATTCTCATGGGAGCCTGGCGTACTTCCTCATAGTGAGTCGATATCTGTGTCATCAAAGCGTGTTCTTAGTCTAAGGACTCGCTTTGGTTGGTCCGGGCGTTTCGTGCGCCTCGAACCCTTGGTGGCGCTTTGAATGACAGAAGCTCGCAGGGCGGTTGCAATGATCTCTCCATTGCGATAGTCGAAAGTAAGGAGCGCGCGAGAGTTGCCCTCTCCGGTGCCAATTGGGCCCAAGACGCGGGTGCCATCAACAGTCGCCACGGTTGCGCACGTAGCGGTGACGTCGGCGAGTGGGCCCGACACGGAGACGACCCTCACAGCGGGCGGAAGCCGCAACGCATGACGATCTGCAAGTTCCCGCTTGGCGAACTCTGTCTGGTTCCAGCCAGACATGACAGCCCCGAGTTCGTCACCAGCTCCAACCAAATATACGGTGGCATCGGTGGCGGCAAGGGCAGCCGCGTTACTCCAGTGCCGAACGACGTCTTCGTTCACACGCAAGTTCTCGCGCATTCTCATGCGTTCACCGTCGAGTAGGAGAACGGCTCGGTAGCCTCCATCGGCAAGCGGCTCCGCGCCGGGAGTGGCTATGACGAGCGCGGGCGTGCTGTCTATGTTTTGGATGGCATGATTCCCATCGGCAATGACGACTCTCACGCCGGGAAAAACTCTCCCCAATTCATCCGCTGTTCCCTCGCTGCCAGGAGAGAGATGCTTGACGATGCTCTTGTTGCAGTTGGGACAAGTCCATGTAGACGCAAGCATCCCACACCAACGACACGAGGGCACGGCACCCTTTCGGGACGCACCAAGAGGCCCCGAACACGAGTTACACCGGGCGCGCTCACGACATGACGCGCAGGCCAACGCTGAAGAGTATCCGGGACTGGAAACTTGCAGAAGAATTGGGCCGAGTTTTGCTGCGGCCCGAGCTGCCAGCATTGCTGCGGAGGGAATTCGGGCGTGATGAGCATCTACCTCATCGGTGTGTTGATCCGTGAGCCGAATGTCAGGCATGTAGCCGGCACTTCCCTCTATGGGCTGAGCCCAGCCGACACTGACCAGTCGCTGAGCTTCAGTTGAGCGCGTGTAACCGGCAAAAACCAGGGCCGCGCCGTCTGCCTGCTGCCTCATGAGGGCAACATCGCGAGCGTGAGCGTACGGTGCCAGAGGCTCGCAGAAGCTTTCGTCGCCATCGTCCCACAATGCGACAAGGCCGAGATTGTGAACAGGGGTCAGTGGGGCAGAGCGGTTTCCCAAAACGATGCAGGCCCGATCTTCCAGGCAGCGCAAGTAGTTCAGATACCTTTGTTGCCCGCTCTGTTTGGCATCCACGCGGCAGAGTGACTCGCTGAGACCTAGAGAGACCAGAGCTTTCTCGGCAAAGTCGATGTCGCGAAAGTCAGGAACGGCCAGTATCGAAGACTCTCCACGAGCGAACGATATGGCTGCCAGCTCCGCGAACGTCAACGCCCACGAGGGCACCCATTCACTCGTGCTGAGTTGCACAACATGTGCAGGGACGGCGACCACATATCGCTCACCCCGCGTCATCTTCCAGTTATCGAAGCCTGTGATCGTCGGAGGCAGTGAAAAAGTCGTGTCCGTCTCCGCTGTGGCTGCTGGCTCCGCTGTGGCTGCTGGCACCGCTGTGGCTGCTGGTACCGCTGTTTTGGCAGTGAGGTAGGCCTTCTCTGCACGAACATATCGGGGTGGAATAGCGAGCCGCAAAACATCAATAACAGATCCGGCCTGACGGTCGGCTACAGCTCTGGCAAGTTTGTACGTTCCTGAGGTGAGAACGGGCAGCGGTGAGACCACAGAAGCAATGTCGCCCAACTCTCCAGGGAATTCAGCGTTTTCGACGCGTTCAATAACAAAGCCATCGCAAAAACGAGTGCCGCCACGAAGGGGCACGGTAACCCGAACTCCGGCAGAAACGGCATCGTTCAACGCATCCGGAACCCGGTAATCAAAAGGGTGATCGAGCTGAGGTAACGGCGTGTCCAGCAGCACGCGCGCCACCCGGCCAGTGGTGGTCATGCTCAGAGACCTGCTTTGCGCCGCAACTCGTCTACTTTGTCCAGGCGTTCCCACGTGAAATTGGGGAGGTCGCGGCCGAAGTGACCATAGGTTGCTGTTTCGCGGTAAATGGGACGCAAGAGATCCAAGTCCCGAATGATGGCGGCGGGCCTGAGGTCGAAGGAATCCCGAATCGCGCGAATAATCACCTGTTCCTCAACGTGAGCCGATCCAAACGTCTCGACGTAGAGCCCAACGGGATTGGCTACCCCGATGGCATAGGCAATCTGCACTTCAAGTCGGTCAGCGAGCCCAGCAGCAACAGCGTTTTTCGCAACCCAACGCATTGCGTAGGCTGCCGAGCGATCAACTTTGGAGGGATCTTTTCCGCTAAACGCACCCCCACCGTGGCGTGACGCTCCACCGTAGGTGTCCACAATAATCTTTCGGCCAGTGAGGCCCGCATCGGACCCTGGACCGCCGTTAATGAACGTGCCCACAGGGTTGATCATGAAACGAGTGCTGTTGGCGTCGATACCGGCCTTGAGAAGAACTGGCCGAACAACTGCCTCTTCCACTTCATTTTTGAGTTGAGAGAGGGATATCTCCGATTCAGGGCCATGCTGCGTTGAGACCACAACAGTGTCTACAGTTTTCGCGGTGAACCCATCATAACCAATGGTGACCTGGGTTTTTCCATCCGGTCGGAGATAGGCCAATTCGCCATTTTTACGAACATATGCGAGTTGCTCGGCGATTCTGTGTGCCAGCCAAATGGCCGTCGGCATGAGCTGAGGTGTTTCGTTAGTGGCAAATCCAAACATGATGCCCTGGTCGCCTGCGCCCTGTTCAGCAGCGAATACTTTGCTGGCGATTTCAGGAGCCTGCTGGCCGATTGACACTGATATTCCGCAGCTGTTGCCATCAAAACCAACTTGCGACGACGTGTATCCGATGTCAGTCACGATGCCACGAATCAAATCCGGGATTTCTACGTAGCCTTCGTCGAGGGTGACCTCACCAGCAACGTGAACAAGGCCTTTGGTGACCAGAGTTTCGATAGCCACACGAGCGTGCGGGTCCTCGGTCAGCATTGCATCCAAAATGCCGTCAGATATCTGGTCACACACCTTGTCCGGGTGGCCCTCCGTCACGGACTCCGAGGTAAAAAGCCGCAAATCACTCATGGCGTGGTTCCTTTCGTAGGCGTATGACTGAATATGCCCCGCGAAAACGCGATCTGGTGTGGCATTTAGCTCGTGATGTCGAGAATGCGCTCCGCAATTTCACGCTTATTTCCCGACACCTCAATAACAATATCGCCACCACGTCCGAGAACAATAACGTCGTTTGTCTCGCTTCCAAAAGCGGTGTCCCACCCCACGGCGTTCGCGACCAATGCGTTGCAACCCTTCCGGATGAGTTTTTCACGCCCCAGTTCAATCAACGAGTCACGGTTGCCGGTGGTCTCGGCTGCAAAGCCGATGATGAACTGATCGCCGCGTGCCGAGCTAACGAGGCCAACGAGAAGGTCGGGGTTCTCCACAAGCTCAAGATGTGGGGTGGTGCCCAATGATTTCTTCTTAATTTTTGAGTCACTAACGGTGGCGGGACGATAGTCGGCAACTGCCGCCGCCATGATGATGATGTCGTGAAGGGGTGCTTCAACGGCGAGAGCGGCTTCTAGGTTTGCGGTCGAGCTGACATCGATGATGCGAACACCCAGTGGCACAGGCACCTCGAGGTGGGCCGCGATGAGAGTGACCGTGGCTCCACGAGCTCGCGCAGCATCCGCGAGGGCAACCGCCTGTCGACCGCTTGAGCGATTTCCAATGAATCGAACCGGGTCGAGTGCTTCGCGCGTTCCGCCGCCCGTAATGAGCACACTCTTACCGGTGAGATCGCGAGACGTGTTCGAAGCGTTGATCGATTCTTCCAGACCGACAACGCGGTAGGTGGCAGCGACAATGTCTTCGGGTTCGCTCATGCGCCCAAACCCAACATCTGCACCTGTGAGTGCACCGCTGCCAGGTCCAACGACCACAATGTCGCGTTGCGTGAGAAGCTCGACGTTTGACTGGGTTGCTGGATTCAGCCACATTTCAGTGTGCATCGCAGGGGCAAGAACAAGGGGACATCTCCTGGCAAGGATCGTGTTTCCGAGCAGATCGGGAGCAAGCCCCGCAGTTATGGAAGCCAGCGTATTAGCCGTTGTGGGCGCAACCACAATGACGTCTGCCTGTTGGCCCAAAGCGACGTGACGAACCTCTGCTACACCCTCGTAGAGTTCGGTATGAACAGGATTGCGGCTGATGGCTTCGAGGGTGGGTCTGCCCACAAACTCAAGGGCTCCAGCCGTCGCAACGACATCAACGTGGTGGCCATCAAGCACAAAAGCTCGAATAACACTCACGGCCTTGTACGCAGCAATGCCGCCCGTTACGCCAACGACAATGCGAAGGCGACGAGCGGCAGGGGCGGTCATTTCAGACCTAAAAATTAGACTGCGAGGGGACGAGCAATGAGCTTGTCTTCGTTGATCTCGTGGAGAGCAACAGACAGTGGCTTGTCGTCGATATTCGAGTCGACGAGGGGACCGACGTTGTCGAAGAGGCTTCCTTCGTGCAGGTCAGAGTAGTAGTCGTTGATCTGACGGGCACGCTTAGAGGCAAAAATTACCAGTGCGTACTTCGACTCAGCCTTCGACAACAAGTCGTCGATGGGAGGATTGATGATGCCTTCAAGTTTGGTAGCCATGAGATTTACTCCTTGTTAATTCCTAATAAGTCTACGACCTGTTGTGCCGCCGTGCTGACGTCTGCGTTAACGACACGACAATCAAACTCAGTTTGCGCCTCTAGCTCGATAACGGCTGTCGCCAAGCGTTGTTTTTTCTGCTCTTCGGTTTCTGTACCGCGAGCATTCAGGCGGCGAACCAGTTCGTCCCAACTGGGGGGAAGAAGAAACACAAGACGTGCGCTCGGCATAGTTACGCGGACCTGGCGAGCCCCTTGGATGTCTATCTCTAGGAGAACGCTCTTGCCTGCAGCAAGGGCGGCATCAATAGGCGCTCGAGGAGTTCCATACCTGGCTTGGCCATGCACCGTTGCGTGCTCCAAAAGCTCACCATCGGCGATCATTCTCAGAAATTCGACCTCTGTTACGAAGAAATAGCTTTGGCCCTCTACTTCGCCGGGCCGTGGCGAACGCGTCGTCGCCGAGACGGAGAGGTGAATGTGAGGGTACTTTGCATAGATTTCAGCCGCAATAGTGCCTTTGCCGACCGCAGTGGGGCCTGCTAGTACGACGACGTGAGCTAACTCCTGAATGTGGCGTCTCTGCGAAAAGTCCTGAAGCCAGGAGGCGGCGGTTACACGTTGCAAGACGCCGAGTCCGCCAAGCTTTTTGCGGGGTGAGATGTCGAGAGCACGCAAAATTGCTTCAGTTTTAGAAACCCCTACGCTTGGCAGCGCCAAGATGAACTCACGAAACCTGAGACCGGCTTCAACTGTTTGCCGGTCAATTGTTCCCATGGCAAAGACGTCGAGGGGCGTACGGTGACCCGTACCAATCGATCGCTTCACATCTGCCCTGGCTTGCCTCGCCAAAACGCCGGCACGAGATGCTGCCACGCGATCGACGTCGGGGGGTATCAGTGACTCAAGAGAGCGCATCGGCAACCTCGTTGGCTCGGCGGGTAATGGACTCCACGACTCCACCTCGTCCAACGGCCAAAACGCTGCGGGTCTCAGAGACAATAAGGCTACGCGTCATTGAGCCAAAAACCGAGCGTGCATCTTCGACTCGAGCTCCTTGAAAACCGAAGCCCGGAGCCAGAACGGGGACTGAGGGATAATCATCGGGGTTGATACCGAATTCCTCGAGTTCGAGCGTTGCTCCCACAACCACTCCAATGGATCCAGCAGGTTGTCGAGTGAGCGACCACTGCTCTGCATCACCCAGAATAGATTGTGCAACCGTCTCGCCCTTGTGGGGACCGTCAACGATGCGTGATTGTTGAAGAGCTGCAGCCTCTGGATTGGACGTTGCAGCCAACATGAAGAGGCCCTTATTGCCCTTGAGAGCGAGGTTCACCGTTGGCGTCAACGACAGAGCCCCAAGGTAAGGGCTGACAGTGAGGGCATCGGCCTCTAACGCACTTCCGGGCGTCAGCCAGGTGCTGGCGTACGCCTCCATGGTTGAACCAATATCACCGCGCTTTGCATCAGCAATCACAATCAGGCCCGAGTTGCGCGCACGTTCGAACAGCAATTCCAAAACCTCGTAGCCGCGCGAACCATGACGTTCGTAGAACGCTACCTGCGGTTTGATGATGCCGACCCGGCCTACACAGGCGTCGACAACACGGAGAGAAAATTCTCGCAGGCCGGCAGAGTCGTCGTTGAAACCCCATTCCTTGAGGAGAAAAGGATGGGGATCAATTCCTACGCACAAGTGCCCATACTCGCTGAATGCCGCACCGAGACGTTCGCCAAAACCGAGCTCTGTCATGAACGCGTCGCATAGCTTTGGATGGACCCTGCAGCAAGATTATTCGCCCTGGCGATGGCGTACTCCTGAAGACTCGTAACCTCAAAGCCTTCTTGGATAATGTCAATGGAGGCGACGGCAGCGCTCACCTGCGCCATTGTTGTAAACAAGGGCTTGTCACCACCGACGGCAGCAGCGCGAATTTCATACCCATCAGCACGAGCAGAGCTTCCACTCGGGGTGTTGATGACGATGTCTACTTCGTTGCGGTTGATGAGTTCAACGATGGTTACTCCCCCGGCCTTCTCGCTTACTTTCTCCACGATGGTCGAAGCGATTCCGTTGCGTTGCAGAATTTCTGCTGTGCCTTCCGTAGCCAAAATGGTAAAACCAAGCTGCTCAAGCCGAAGGACGGGTAGCACGATAGCACGCTTGTCGCGGTCGGCCACAGAAACGAAGACGGCACCCGAAGAGGGGAGCGCGCCATAGGCGCCGGCGAGAGCCTTTGCAAAGGCACGAGGGAAATCACGGTCAATTCCCATCACCTCACCGGTGGAGCGCATTTCAGGCCCCAGCAGTGAATCAACGATTTGCCCCGTGGGGGTGCGGAATCGCTTGAAAGGCAGCACGGCCTCTTTGACTGAGATGGGAGCATCCATCGGCACGATGGAACCATCCTGCTGAGGCAACATACCCTCCGCAATCAAATCGGCAATGGAGTCGCCCACCATAATTCGACTGGCCGCCTTCGCTAGAGGAATCCCTAAGGCTTTCGAGACGAAGGGAACGGTGCGCGAAGCCCGAGGGTTGGCCTCGAGAACATACAGAATGCCGGCACCGATGGCGAACTGCACGTTCAGCAGACCTTGAACGCCAATTCCTTGTGCGATGGCCAGGGTGGCGATGCGCACACGATCAACGTCTCGTTTTCCGAGGGTGACCGGCGGCAAAGTGCAGGCGGAGTCACCAGAATGAATTCCGGCCTCTTCGATGTGCTCCATCACGCCACCGATATAGAGCTGCTTTCCGTCGTAGAGGGCATCGACATCGATTTCGATGGCATCGTCGAGAAAGCGATCAACCAGGAGAGGTCGCTTGGCATCCACAATGACCTGTCCCTCAATGCGGGTGAAGTAATCACGCACGCCGGCGGTGTCAAAGATGATTTCCATCCCGCGACCGCCCAAGACATAGCTGGGGCGAACCAAAACAGGAAAGCCGATTTCCTCTGCGGCAAGAACGGCGCCCTCGACATCAATCGCGGTGTCATTGCGGGGGGCTAGAAGCCCGGCCTCGTCGAGAATGCGGGAAAATTCTCCTCGCTCTTCGGCCAAGTCAATCGCCTCGGGCGTTGT
>JBLHYZ010000003.1:0-16482 GCA_047631115.1 Alpinimonas sp.
CCGCTGCTTTCGGCTCCGGATCCTCCAACGGATCGGGAACAGCAACCGGCGCCAGCTTTGCCGCCTTTGGACTAGGAGAGGAGACGTGGTCTTCGGGCCGCGCCCCCGCCTCCAACAATGGCCTGTGCGCCTACACACCCTCGCGCGGTGTCATTTCCACTCGCGGCAACTGGCCGCTGGTTCCCACCATGGACGTCGTTGTTCCCCACACCCGCACCATGACCGACATGCTCGCGGTGCTCGACACGGTGGTGGCCGATGACCCCATTGTTCGCGGCAATTTCTGGCGCGTGCAGCCGTGGGTTTCGACCCCGCCGACATCACAACTCCGCCCCGCCTCGTATGTTGCCATTACGAATCCTCAGGCCCTGCGCGGCAAACGCATTGCCATTCCACGCATGTACATTAACGCCGACCATGAGGCCGCTCATCCCGTGGCACCCGACGTGATTGCCACGCGCGACTCCGTTGTGGCACTCTGGCAATCTGCGCGTGCAGACCTCGAGGCCCTCGGTGCCCAAGTTGTCGAGACAGACTTCCCAGCCGTGACCAACTATGAGAGCCGCGGCGACGGGGCTCACAATCTCGTTGCTCGCGGACTCGTACCCGAGCATTTCGCCGAGCACGAGCTGTGGGAATTGTCGATGTGGGGCTGGCACGACTTTCTTGAAGCCAACAATGACCCCCACCTTCATGCCCTGGTGCAGGTCGACAAAGACAAGATTTTTCCGGTTCCCACAGGGTCATTACCCGGACGTTATGACGACCATCTGCATCGTTTCGCCCCCGAAGACGTGCCGCTAGATGAATACGTCGATCGCGCCAAGCGTGACGGTGTCACCCCTCTTGAGCAGATCTCCGACCTGGCCGAGGGTATTCGCGGGTTTGAGAAGGCACGCCAGATGGATCTTGAGAAATGGATGGACGACCTACAACTTGACGCTGTTGTCTTTCCGGCGGTGGCTGATGTGGGGCCCGCTGACACGGATGTGAACCCCGCCTCCGCCGAACTCGGTTGGCGCAACGGAACGTGGGTGGCCAACGGCAATCTCGTACCACGTCACCTTGGCATTCCGACCGTGACGGCTCCTATGGGGGTGATGTCCGATATTGGCATGCCGGTGGGGCTCACCTTCGCCGGCCGCGGTTACGATGACACCAACCTGCTGAGCTTTGCCTGGGCCTTCGATCACCAGCGCAATCGCCGCATCGCCCCGCCACGCACCCCTGAGATCGACGGGTTGCAGTGGGTTGTCCTCCGCGATGCTCAGCAAAATAACCTAGGGCAAGAAAATACGAAGCAAGAAAACGCGACTTCGAATGCGCCCGAGCTGCACCTAAATGTGACCCTGGGCGAGGTGTCCAACGGCATGATTGCGGTGCGCGTGGAGGTTTCAACCGACGCGGCTGAGGTTGCCGTCACGGTCAACGGGGTGCCGCTCGCCGGCGAGGTTACCGCCACGGGATTCGCTGCCGAGACACTGGTTTCCGAAGTCGAACACACTCGTCTGCACAGCGAATGGCGCGGAGGCTATGGTTCTCTCGTCGTTGCTGTGGCCCGCACCGTGCAACACAACGTTGTCGGGCGCTACGTTGTCGTCGGGGGTATTTCCTAATGATCCCCCGTCGTTGCACTGACTAGGCCAGATAGACCTTACGCACGGTCTCGTGAACGACCCAGAGGGTTTCTTCGCCGTCGAGTAGCGCAAAGACGGCACCGGGCACGAGGGGCTGGTCAACCGATTGCCCACCGATGACACGGCGCACAATGCCGGAGCCACTGAGAATCACACAGAGCTCGTCGGCCTCAACATCTGTCATCTCACCGGGGGTCATCTCCCACACGCCCAGCTCCTTGCCGCCCCATTCGCTCAACACGACCGAACCGGTGCGGGGGTTCCCGGCCACGACCTGCTCGCCGGGCACAGCGTCGTGCGAGAGGGTGAGGTTGGCAGCATCCGCCATAAAAACGTCAGAGAACATAGAACGTATTCCTTGGGTCAGGGGTGTGTTTCGACTGGGGGGTAGGGCAGGGCAGCGGCGAGTTACGAGTCGAAGCCGAGGCCCACCGAGTCAAGGCCCTTAAGGAAGAGCCCACGTTTGCCGCCGTTGTGGTCGGCGTGGTTGAGGGCGTGGCGCGTTGCCTGAACCGCCGGGTAGGTGGCTGGCTCTGGGGGGAAAGGAATGGGCATCTTGCGCACCATCTCCAGCTGGGTCCGCTCGGTGGTGAGGCCGGCGAGTTGATCGAGCATCACGTTGCCAGCGAAGCGGGTGGCAGCAACGCCGAGACCGGTGAAGCCCGCAGCGTAGGAGACGCGCCCCTGATGAGCGGTGGCAAAGAACGCGCTGAACCTGCTGCAGGTGTCGATGACGCCACCCCAACGGTGACTGAATTGCAGGCCTTCTAGTTGGGGAAAGGTCGTAAAGAAGTGGCTAGCGAGCTTGGTGAACGTCTCGGGGCGATCATCGTATTCCTTGCGAATTCTTCCGCCATAGTGATAGATCGCATCGTAGCCTCCGAAGAGAATGCGGTTGTCGCTCGAGAGACGGTAGTAGTGGAACTGGTTTGCCATGTCGGCAATACCCTCGCGACCCGACCACCCAATGCTTTTGAGCTGAGCGGAGGTGAGGGGCTCGGTCATGAGCACGTAGTCGTAGACCGGAACCGTGTGCAGTTGGTAGCGCTTCAATAAAGAGGGAAACGCATTGGTGGCGAGCGCAACGCGATCGGCGTGCACCTCACCCCCGGCGGTGGTGAGCCGGATTCCACCGGACTCCGCCTTGAGGGACTTCACGGGCGAGTGCTCGAAAATTTCGACGCCGGCGGCCAGACACGAGGTCAACATTTCGTTGGCCAGCTTGGCCGGGTGAACAAGAGCGGTTTCCCGAGGTTCGAACAGGGCACCGAGGTAGGTGGGGGAGGCAACCTTCTTCTGAATCTGCTCTTTGGTCAGGTGCAGAGTGCGTTCACCGTCGGCTTCATGGGCCAGACCTTCGGTTTGGTACGACTCGGTGGCAACAGCGAAGGACCCGTTTCGTTCGAAGTCGCAGTCCCAGCCGCGCTCGCTAACAGTGGCCTCAATCTCGTTGAGGTTTTCCATGCCGAGGCGATCCAACTGGTCGTATTCGGCGGCGAAACGCGAGCGCCCGTTGGATTCTCCGTGGGTAAGAGTGGATTCAACAAAGCCACCGTTTCTCCCCGAAGCCGCCCAGCCGCAGGTCTTGCCCTCGAGCACAATCACGCGACGGTCAGGTTCCCGTTCCTTGGCCAGCAACGCCGTCCACAGGCCGGTGTATCCGCCACCAACAATCACAAGGGATGCTTGTTTGGAGCCGACGAGCGCGGGCATGGCCGCCGCTCGCGGCGCGTCGTGCGTCCAGAAGGGAGCCAGAATTGTTTTTGCAAGCGAGTGAGTAACGACGCCGACGGGGGCAGGCTGTCGTTCAAAAACGGTTGAGCCCATAACTATCACCTCAGTTGAGTAGTGCGAATAACGTTTCTTCAGCCTAGGCCGGGTCACTGTGGGTTGACTATCCCTTTCTTCGCAGGCAAGCACCTTGAGTCAGTTAGTCAGGTCTGCAACATGAGTCAGACGACGAGTCATTCCCCTACCCATCAGGGATCACGTGGTGCGAACCATTGTCAGAGCCGCGAGGTATCCCGCTAGGAAGGCAGAGGGTCGATAACGAGGCTGAGACTCGTATCGGAACACGCAAGCACTGCGTGACCGCTGTCTAAGATAAACCCTGACGCAGAAAAGACCGATGAATCGCCCGAACGAAGGACCTCACTGAGACCGGTAATTCTGTGCAGGGACCCTGCGGCACGCTGCGGGTCGGAAGAAACAACAATGCGCCCTGATGAATTGACAAGGGCGCCAGAGGTGCCGAGCGCCTTGAGCTTGGGGTAAAGAATGGTCTCGATATCGCGGGCGTAAAGATCGGCCCCCACTACCCCGACAAAAATGTCATTCCATATGACGGGCATGGTGAGGGTCAGAGTGTATTCGTCGGTGCAAAGATAATCGACGTAGGGACCAGTCACATGACGTTGCGTGGTTTTTTCGGGAACTCGCCACCACTCCAATGCTGTGTAGTCACGAAAATTGTCGGCCCGAGGGTTCTCTTCCGCTTCGAGGCGACGAACCTCGAGTTGACGCCCTCGAGAGTCAAAAGTGTTGGTGGCGCCCAGCCACCAGGCCAAGTGCCAACGCGCGTCCGTCAAAAATTGCGGATGCGCCACGAACCCGGCACCCACAATGAGAGCACTCTCTCTGTCAAATTCGTGGCGCACTAATGTTTCGACCACCGCATCCACAGCGGATGCGGTGACTACCCCATCGTGGGCCCCCGTAAAGGCCGTCACCACGTCGCGCCAGTTGGCGATTCTCGCAAACGTGGAATCAAAGGTGGTTGTTACTGTCGCGATGAGCTCGTCCATCAGGGCTGTCGCATTGTCAATCATGAAACCACCAGAGGAAAATCAGTGGTGTTCTTAGCCGCGATAAGCCAACCGATGGCGAAAGCAATGTGCTCAGACGTCAACACGCGGGCGGCGGTTCCGTCCCGCGCCGCCAGTGCCTCAACCAGAGCTAGGTGGGTCTTTCGCGTACGTTCACGAAAAGAAGCATCGCGCAGGCCCAGCCACAAAATGGAACCAAATTCGGCTTGAAGTTTGATCTCTTCACGAACGAGGCGGGCAGAATGGCTGAGGGCTGCCAGCTCCAAAGAGATGGTCGTGGTGATTCGCCGGGCAGAATTTTCAGAGCCATAGTCGGCGCGCTCCAGCAGCCCTCTCAAGTTTTCACAGTCGTCATCGCTGGTGCGGTCCGCCGCCATTTCGGTGGCCATGGCGGCAATAGCCATACAGTGGGCGCCAAGGTCACGAATCTCTACCCGGCTGAGCGCTCGGAGACGATCCGTTAGCATTTCTCGTCTGAGCGACGCCGAATACGTCACAAAACTTCCGCCATCGCGACCGCGCTTGGTGCGAATGAGACCCTTTTCTCTCAGGGCTTCCAGTGCTTCCCGCGCCGTGACGGGCGCAACGCCGAGTTGCCGCCCCAGTTCGCTCTCGCTGGGGAGGCGTTCACCGTCTTCGAGCAACCCCAGAATAATGGCGTCGGAGAGGCGTTGTTCGACCAGTTCAGCCCGTCCCGCTTCCTCCAAAGGAGCAAAAACAGCTGCCTTCGAGAGCGAAGACGCACGAATGAAGCTCGGCATAATTTTCCCCCTTCGCAGACGTTACTCGAACGTAACATTAAATGCGCAAAATCAGACATATGTTTCCATATGATTTAGTCATCAAAGGAGAAAACGCTGTGACGGCAATGGAATCTGTAGCCATCAGGCTCAGCAAGCTAACGAAAACTTTTGGCGGCCTCCCTGCTGTCGACGGTGTCGACCTTGATGTTGCCGCGGGGGAGTTTTTCTCGATGCTCGGACCGTCAGGGTCGGGCAAGACAACCGTGCTTCGCTTGATAGCCGGCTTCGAATCACCCAGCAGTGGCACTGTCTCGCTCTTTGGAGAAGACGTAACGACAAAGGCGCCGTTCGACCGAGATGTCAATACGGTTTTTCAGGACTATGCCCTCTTTCCACACATGTCTGTCATCGACAATGTGGCCTACGGGCTTCGCGTGCGGGGAATGGCAAAAAACGAGCGGCGTGAACGGGCTCGCGAGGCGCTGGAGCGCGTTCGACTCGGATCTTTTGGCTACCGCAAGCCCAGTCAGCTCTCCGGTGGCCAACGCCAACGAGTGGCCTTGGCGCGTGCCACGGTCGTTCAGCCCAAAGTCCTCTTGCTGGATGAGCCCCTCGGTGCGTTGGACCTCAAGCTTCGTGAGCAAATGCAAGTCGAGCTCAAGGAGATCCAGCGTGACTTGGGAATCACATTCATTTTCGTGACTCACGATCAAGAAGAAGCGCTGACACTCAGTGACCGAATCGCGGTCTTCAGTGAAGGCAAGATTGTTCAGCTCGGAACACCGTCTGAAATCTACGAACGCCCTCAGAATTCTTTTGTCGCAGACTTCGTTGGAACCTCCAATGTTTTCTCACCGGAGGAAGCCGGAACTGTCTTTGGTTCCTCAGGAACTTTCTCGGTCCGTCCCGAAAAAATGTTCGTCTCCTCGGGTCCGGCTCAGGCAGGAAGAAGTTCGGCCGTGGGCACCGTTGTAGAAGTCATCTACGTGGGTAGTGCCTCTCGCATTGTCATTGACTTGGAATCGGGTAAACGCCTCAACGTTATGGAGCAAAACGACACTTCCCGCGACACCCCCGACCGGCGGGGTGAGCGCGTCACAGTCTCCTGGAACGCGTCGGACGTCGTTCAACTTTTGTCCTAAAATCAGCTCCCCCCATCGCATCACGCCACAATCAAAACGAATGGAGAAATACAAGATGACACGAAAAAGAGCAGGAAAGTCCGTCGGACTCTCTCTGATAGCACTCGCAACAGTTGCCGTTTTGACGGCCTGTGGAACCACGAGCTCTGGAGGCGGCGACGCAATGGCGCCCACAGAATTGGGCGAGACTGAGGGCCAGGTTAACATCTTGGCATGGCCTGGTTATGTCGAAGATGGGACCAATTTTCCCGAGTATGACTGGGTAACAGGGTTCGAAGATTCAACGGGGTGCATGGTCAACGCCAAGACATACGGCACGTCAGATGAAGCTGTCACTCTCATGAAGACGGGCGAGTACGACGTCGTGGCCGCCTCGGGTGACGCAACGCTTCGTCTCATTGCCGCGGGCGATGTTGCCCCCGTCAACACCGATCTCATCCCCAACTACGCCAACATTTACGAGTTCTTGAAAATGCAGGCGTGGAACAGCGTCGATGGCGTCTCCTATGGGGTGCCCCACGGCTATGGCGCCAACCTGTTGATGTACAACACCGAAGTTTTCCCCGAAGCCCCCACGTCGTGGGATGTCGTCTTTGACGCCGCCTCGCCTTACAAGGGCAAGGTTTCGGCCTATGACTCGCCCATTTACATTGCGGATGCCGCCATGTACCTCATGGCTCACAGCCCCGAGTTGGGCATCGAGAACCCCTACGCGCTCGATGAAACGCAGCTCGCTGCCGCTGTCGAGTTGCTCAAGGCGCAACGCGTCAACGTGGGCGAATACTGGTCCGACTACCTCAAGGCAATTTCTGCCATCGAGACCGGCGACACTGTTGTGAGTTCGACGTGGCAGGTCATCATGAACTATCTCGCCGAGGGGACGGCGGCGGCGGCTGTTCTGCCCGAAGAGGGTGCAACGGGCTGGTCCGACACATGGATGGTGGCTTCTCAGGCCACGAATGTGAACTGCGCCTACGCCTGGCTTGACTGGATTGCGAGCCCCGAGGCTAATGGTGCGGCTACCGGATTCTTCGGTGAGGCGCCCTCCAGCCCTCAAGCTTGTGACTTCCGCACGGACTGCGATGCCTTTAGCGCCGGCGACACGGAGTTCGCCTCAAAGCTCTGGTACTGGACTACCCCTATTGCGAAGTGCCTTGACGGCCGAACGGACGTCACCTGCACGGACTACTCGCAGTGGACCCAAGCCTGGACTGAAATCAAGGGCTAATCTGCTCACCAGCCCCCATGGAAACAGAACGTTTTCATTAGGAGAAGTACATGAATCGTGACGCTCCTTCGTCACGCCGCAGCGCGGCCACGGTATCCCCACTCAGGGATACCGTGGCTCGTCGCGGATCCGTCTTTCTGAGTCGGCATCCTCGACTGCGGCTCAGCTTGATGTTGTCGGCACCCCTCACGTGGTTGGTGCTCGTCTACATTGTCGCTCTCGTGCTTTTGCTCGTCACGGCTTTTTGGTCAGTCGACAGCTTTACGGGGGAAATCACCCAAAGCTGGACATGGGACAACATTCTTCATGTCACCACGGGTGCGCTCTACCAAAACGTCACCCTGCGCACAATTGGGGTGGCGATCGCGGTGACCGCGATTGACATCGCCCTAGCGCTACCCATAGCTTTTTTCATGGCAAAGGTGGCCTCCCCACGAGTGCGGCGCCTCTTGGTCATTGCCGTCCTCATGCCCCTCTGGGCAAGTTATCTCGTCAAGGTGTATGCGTGGCGTTCGGTCCTCTCCGGTGAGGGTGTTCTGCAATGGTTCTTGAACCCGTTTGGAATTGAGGGCCCCGGGTATGGCCTGACAGCCGTCATCATCACATTGAGCTACCTATGGTTGCCCTACGTGATTCTGCCCATCTATGCGGGGCTTGAGCGCGTCCCCGACTCTTTGCTCGAGGCTTCCAGTGACCTCGGCGGGAAACCATGGGCCAGCATCCGTCATGTTGTCTTGCCCCTTATCTGGCCGGCCATCGTTGCGGGATCAATCTTCAGTTTTTCGCTCTCGCTCGGTGATTACATCACCGTCAACATTGTGGGCGGTGCTAATCAAATGCTCGGTAACCTCGTTTATGCCAATGTTGGCGCTGCCAATAACTTGCCATTGGCGTCGGCGATTGCGCTCATTCCGATTGTCATCATCTTCGGCTATCTCGCTCTCGTGCGCCGCACGGGTGCCCTGAATAATTTGTAGGCGGGCATGAAACTCAGTACATTTTCGCGAGGCACGCTGTCTACGATCACGGGCGTCATCTTGGCCGCCATTTACCTGCCCCTGCTCGTGGTGCTGGTTAACTCTTTTAGCACCAGCCAGTCTTTGACGTGGCCACCTCCAGGCTTCACCTTTGACTGGTGGATTCGCGCATTCCAGAGTCAGGGCGCCGTGGATGCGGTCATGACCAGCGTTCAAATTGCCCTTATCTCCACGGGAATTGCGTTGGTGCTGGGAACCTTGATTTCTCTAGCGCTACAACGGTTTTCTTTCTTCGGTCGGGATGCCATCAGTCTTCTCATCATCCTTCCCATTGCTCTGCCGGGAATCATCACCGGTATCGCACTCAATAACTTCTTTCGCACCATCATGGGGGTTCCCCTCTCTATCTGGACAATCGTCATTGCGCACGCCACTTTCTGCATAGTGACCGTATTCAACAATGTGATTGCTCGACTGCGACGTATGGGGACAAGCCTCGAAGATGCCTCCGCTGACCTCGGCGCGGGGCTGTGGACGACCTTTCGTCTCGTGACGTTCCCGCAGCTTCGGTCGGCACTCTTCGCGGGAGGTCTTCTCGCATTCGCACTGAGTTTCGATGAAATTATTGTCACAACGTTTACCGCGGGCTCCGGCATTACCACCCTCCCGATTTTCATCCTAGAGAATATGTTCCGCCCCAATCAGGCACCCATTGTTGCTGTCATCGCGGTCGTTCTGGTGGTTGTGTCTATCGTGCCAATTTATGTCGCTGAACGCGTTGCGGGTGGAGACAAGAGCGACCGTCGCTAGAGAGGTCCTCGGTATTGCCTTCTAAAAAAGCGGGCGACAAGCAATCACGAGCAAGGTCAGCAATGGAGCGACGATGAGCGCTGGCAGCAAATCCCCTACGGCAATCTGTCGAATTTTGAGCAGGCGTAGGCCGACGCCGAGCAGAAGTACGCCTCCGGTGGCGGTGATGGCCGCAATGACGGCGGCCGACATGACCGAACCTAGCCAGAACGCCAGCAGCGTTAGCAGCCCTTGCCACAGGCCCACAGGGAGGGCGGAGGCGGCAACACCCCAGCCCAGTGCGGCCGCGAATGCGAGGGCCGCAAAACCGTCAAGGGTTGACTTGAGGGCCAGTTGTTCAATGCCGTTACCCGTGCCGTCGCTCAGTGCCCCCAGAATAGCGAGGGGGCCAATGCAGAACACGAGAGAGGCGTCGACAAACCCGGTGATAAACCTTTCTTTTCCCGCTGAATTCCCCTCTGAATTGGCGGCTGAGTTGCCCGCGGAGCCGCCTGTGACGTTGCTCCGGGAAGAGAACCGACGTTGAAGCCAGCCGCCAAAGCTTTCCAGCCTCTGTTCGATATTCAGCAGTGAACCGGCAATGCCGCCAATCAGGAGCGCCCCCAACACGATGAGCAGCGTCAAGCCCGAACCAACCGCCGCCACGAAGTCCCTGTCGGCCAGGGCCATGACGTTCAGGCCACCAAGAACGATGGTGATCAGGCCCAAAGCATCTGTAACTACCCGCGTCGTTCGCTCGGGCAACCGATTGCCAATGAGGACACCGAGGGTAGCCCCAATGAGAATCGTGGCGATGTTTAAAACAGTTCCCAAGCCAATCACGGCGGTACCCCTCACGGTCGAGGACAACCTTATCTATGTCTGCTCACGACAGTTGTTCAGCCACGGGCTTCTTTTCTTTCCTATGCTGAAGACATGACTGACAGCACTTTCGCTTTGGGGGAGCAAAGAACTCCGGTGCGTTCACATGCCGCCGTTATCTTTAATCCGTTAAACATCAACATTGTTGCCCTTCGGGAGGCTTTCACCCGAGAAGAAAAGGTTGCCGGGCTCGAGCCCACCGTCTTTCTGCCGACCACCGCGGCACAAGACAGCGCCTTCGTTGCGACTCAGGAAGCTTTGGCGGGTAACCCTTGTGTCATTGTGGCCGTGGGGGGCGATGGCACGATTCGTTGTATCGCAGAGGCCTTGGAGGGGCACCAGCTTGCCGAGGGACATCACATTCCTGTGGGTATCGTTCCCACGGGCACCGGCAACCTTCTCGCGCGAACACTTCACGTTCCTCTCATGGACATGAAACGGGCGGTGCATGTTGCGCTGAGCGGCGTGGATCGGCCCATCGACACGGTTGTGGCCGAGCTAGGGGGGGAGGGCAACACCCGCCGGCACATCTTTTTGGTCATGGCCGGCATCGGCTTGGATGCCGACATGGCGGCCGAAACCGATGGCCGTTTGAAAAAATGCATTGGATGGCTCGCCTATGTGGCGCCCATCGCCCAGTCAGTTGGCCGAAATCGTCACCATGAGGCAGTTGTCACCATCGACGACTCGGAGAAGCAAGCCATTAGTGCTCACACCATGATCGTTGGTAACTGTGGTTCACTTCCGGGCAACCTTCTTTTGCTTCCCGAGGCTCGCATTGATGACGGATTGCTCGATGCCGTCGTGCTCCGACCGAAGGGCCCCGGAGGGTGGGCCAGAATTTGGTCGCGTTTAGCGGTCGGTGGAGTGCTTCATCGGGTTAAGGGCGGCTCGAAAATTCTGCGGGCGGCGCCCACGTTTCAGGCTCTGCGCTACGCGCAAGCCACAACGTTGACGTTGACGCTGGATTCTCCCCAGCGCATCGAACTCGACGGGGATAGTTTCGGCCAGGTCTCGTCGCTCCGCGTGAGTGTGGTGCATCACGGATTGACGGTCCGAGTTCCAGCCGAATCTGTTTTCTAAGCCGGGGTGTTTTGAGAGGTGCGGAAGGCGAGCAGTAGCTCCAGCACCTCGGTGACATCCGTGGTGCTGTCGATGCGATACGCCGCGTGGGTTTCTCCCGGGCCTACTTTGATGCCTAGGCCAGTTGCGGGCAGGGCGGCAAAAGCATCTTCGTCGGTGACATCGTCGCCAATAAAAAGAATGTTCTCGGTCTGCTTCAGCTCAGCCAAGAAGCTGACGGCGGTGCCCTTGGTGGCGCTGCTCACCGAGAACTCGAGCACGTCTTTGCCACCGCGAGTCGTGAGGCTGGTGAGGTGATCGGGCAACTCGCGCACGATGGCCAGCAGCTGGTGACCCGCTCCGGGTTCGCACAGGCGCGTCTGCACGGCGATTCCGGCGGGCTTGATTTCGAGCCATGCACCAGGCACCGCGTGCACCAGCGGAGAGAGGAAAGCATTCAGTGCCGAAAGAATGTGCGTGTCCTCGGCGGTGGGTTTGTAGATGTCGTCGCCGGGGCTGGTCTGCAAAAACTCGAGCCCGTGCGAGGCCACGACGAGCATCTCTGCGGAGGGCTTCCCCACCTGCAAAATGTCGGCCAGGGGTCGCCCCGTCACAATTCCCACATCGGTGAGCGGCAATTGGCTCAGAGTGGTGAGGGCACCGCGACTTCCCTCTCGCATGCGGCTTTGCTGAGGGTCATCAATCAGGTCAGAGAGCACGCCATCAAAATCGGTGAGGAGAAGAACCTGCTCTTTCGCGGCGAAGGCCTGAAGGGCGTCTCGCAGCTCAACGGGAATGCTCACGAGGTGCGGTTGGTGTGGGCGAGGGCTCTCAAAAAATCACGGGACCATTTCTCTACATCGTGTTCGCGAACCCGGCGGCGCATAGAGAGCATGCGCTGACGGCGTTCGGCTGGAGCCATGTCTTTGGCTCGCAGAATTTGCTTCTTCAAGTCATCAATGTCGTGCGGGTTCACGGCTACAGCAGCTTTGAGCTCGTCAAATGCTCCAGCAAATTCACTCAGGACCAAGACGCCGTCGCCGTCGGAACGCGCGGCGACGAATTCTTTGGCAACGAGGTTCATGCCATCGCGCAGGGGAGTGACCAGCATCACATCCGCGGCCAGGAAAAGCGCCATCATTTCTTCGCGCGGATAGTTATGGTGCAGGTAGACGACGGGATAATGACCCAACTCTCCATACTGACCATTGATGCGGCCGACCGCAAGCTCAACGTCGTCGCGCAACTTGATGTAGCTATCCACGCGCTCTCGGGAGGGGCTGGCCACCATGATCATGACGACCTCGGTGGGGTCGAGCTCACCGTCTGCCAGTAACTCGTCGTAGGCCTTGAGGCGGTGCAAAAAACCCTTGGTGTAATCGAGTCGGTCCGCGCCAAAGAAAATGAGTTGAGGGTTGCCGATGGACTCTCTAATTTCTTGGGACCGAGCGATGACGGCCGGGTCCTTGATGAGCTTCTGGATATCGGTGTAGCTAATGGAGATCGGAAAGTTTCGAGCAACGACGAGACGGTTTTCTTCACCGGGGCTCGGTACTGTGATGCGCCCGTCCGCGACTTTGAGGCCCATGATACGGCGCACAATGCGGGTGAAATTGTCGGCGTCTTGGTGGCGTTGAAAGCCCACCAGGTCGGCGCCGAGGAGTCCCTCGATAATCTGGCGGCGCCACGGCAGTTGGGAGAAGAGGCCGTATGCGGGGAAGGGGATGTGGAGAAAGAATCCGATCGTGAGGTCAGGGCGTGCCGCCCGCAGCATCTGAGGCACGAGCTGCAATTGATAGTCGTGAATCCACACGGTGGCACCTTCGGCAGCCTCCGCGGCAACAACATCGGCGAAACGCTGGTTGACCGACCGGTAGACCTCCCACCACGTGCGGTGGTAGCTGGGAGCCTCTATGACGTCGTGATAAAGCGGCCAGAGTGTGTCGTTTGAGAAGCCTTCATAGAAGAGCTCGAGATCATTTTCGCTCAGCGTGACCGAGACGAGCTTTACGCCATCGCGGTCGAACGGGTCGAGCACCAGGTCGGAGATTCCCGCCCAGCCAACCCAGGTGCTCGCGTGCTCGCGCATGAACGGCTCTAACGCAGTGACGAGCCCTCCGGGTGCCAGGCGCCAGGCAATACTGCCGTCCTCGTTCTCTGTTGCGTCAACAGGTAAGCGGTTAGAAACCACAATCATGGTCGATGGACCAAATTCTGAAATGCCTGATGGATCGGTATTTGTCATTGTGAGTGTCTCTCCTGTCCGGCTCAAGGCCGGTCGCTCAGTAATTCCACCATAACAGCCCTTTTGAGGGCCGGTAAAAAGAATCTTGAGCGCTCAGGCAGACATGCCATGCTGGATGTATGTCGCAGGCAATAGAAAATTACGCCCTCATTGGGGACCGCCAGACGGGTGCTCTCGTTGGAACAAACGGCAGCATCGACTGGATGTGCATGCCACGTTTTGATTCAGCCTCCGTCTTTGGCGGCCTTCTCGGTGACGATGACCACGGGCATTGGGGCATAAACCCTGTGGGCATGTTTCACTCGACCTCGCGGGAATACCGCGAAGACTCCTTTGTGTTGGCGACGCGGTGGGTGACTGAAACCGGTGAGGTGGAGGTGCTCGATTTCATGCCCACCAACATGAGCCGCGCTGCCGTGATTCGGCGCATCCGCGGTGTCTCGGGTGAAGTGGCCATGGAACAAATGCTCCGCATCCGCTTTGATTACGCGCGCTCCATGCCCTGGATGCGGCAAGTTGGCGATGAGAACAACGCCCTATTGGCTGTTGCCGGCCCGGATTCTGTTGTTGTGCATGGCCCTAAATTTGAGGCTAGTCAGCACCACCACCGTGCGGAGTTCACTGTGCATGCCGGTGAAATCGTCGACACCGTTCTCACCTGGTACCCCTCTCATCGCAAGCCCCCTGCCGAGATGGATGTGGGAGCGGCGCTCGCCGAGACACTGAATTATTGGCAGACCTGGTCTCGGGGTATCAAGGCACCTGGTGGCAAGTACCACCAGCTGGTGAGGCGTTCTCTGCAGGTACTCAATGCCCTGACCCATGCGGAAACCGGCGGCATTATTGCGGCGCTTACCACCAGCCTGCCCGAGCAATTGGGCGGCTCGCGCAACTGGGACTATCGCTACGTCTGGCTTCGCGACGCGGCGCTGACGCTCGAGGCCCTGATGATTCACGGATACCAAAGCGAGGCGCGCGAGTGGCGGGATTGGCTCTTGCGGGCCATCGCCGGAGACCCTGCCGACGTTCAAATAATGTACGGCATTTCGGGCGAACGTCGGCTCGACGAATATGAGCTCGATTCTCTCCCCGGTCACTGGGGATCCTCTCCCGTTCGAGTTGGCAACGGCGCCTTCAACCAGTATCAAGCCGATATCTATGGCGAGGTGCTTGTCGCGTTGCATCGTGCTCGCGAAATCGGGGTGACCGAGGACGAGTTCTCGTGGTCGCTCCAGTCGGCGTTGCTCTCTCATCTCGAGGCAAACTGGGCCAAGCCTGACAATGGCATCTGGGAGATTCGCGGACCCCAACGTATCTTCACTCACTCCCGTGTGATGGCTTGGGCTGCCTTTGATCGCGGAATCCGCGGCATCGAAGAGTTCGGCATGACCGGACCCCTGGACCGCTGGAAGAGCATTCGGGCCCGCATCGCCGAAGAGATCGAAGAACAGGGTTACAACAAGGCGCTGGGGTGCTACACCCAGGCCTACGGAAGCCCCGAAGTCGATTCTGCTTTGCTGCAACTGCCCCAAGTTGGCTACATTGCCTATGACGATCCACGCATGCTCGGAACAGTGGCACGGATTGAAGCTGACCTCATGGTCGGTGGTGTCCTCCAGCGTTACCGCACGGAGTCCGGTATTGACGGCATAACGGAACCCGAGAACGCATTTTTGGCCTGCTCGTTCTGGCTGGTCGAACAGTACGCTCACTCGGATCGCCTCAAGGATGCAGAGGACCTGATGGATCTCGTCACCAGCTTTGCAAACGATGTTGGCCTTCTTTCCGAGGAATACGATGTGATGACCCACCAACAGACAGGAAATACGCCACAAGCGTTTTCTCACCTAACACTGGTTCGTGCCGCCGATGCTTTGGCCACGGCAAAGTCCGTAGGCTGAGGGTATGACTTCTTCGACCCGTGCCATCGCAGCTCAAAACACCTCTGATGACCTTGCCGCCATCACAATTGAACGCCGCGACCTCCTGGAACATGACGTTCGCATTGACATAGCGTTCGCTGGCATTTGCCACTCTGACATTCACTCCGTCAAGGGCGACTGGGGACCGATGCACTTTCCGCTCGTTCCCGGGCACGAAATTGTGGGCCACGTGGTTGAAGTTGGATCGGGTGTAACGGCGCATGCCGTCGGCGATCTTGTAGGAGTTGGCGTCATCGTCAAGAGTTGTGGCGAGTGCGCCAATTGCTTGGCCGACCTCGAAAACTACTGCAACAAAGGCGCGCTCCTCACGTTTGGCGACCCCGACCCCGATCTTCCCGGCCACATCACGCAAGGTGGTTACTCACAGTCCATCGTGATTACCGAGAAGTTCGTTCTCCGGGTTCCCAAGAATCTAGACCCCGCCTCCGTTGCCCCACTGCTGTGCGCTGGCATCACGGTCTACTCACCACTCAAGCACTGGGGTGTTGGCCCCGGAATGACCGTCGGTGTGGCTGGCATCGGTGGCCTCGGTCACATGGCCGTCAAGTTTGCGCACGCACTAGGTGCCCATGTTGTGGCCATGACGACGAGTGAGTCGAAGGTTGCCCTGGCCAAGAGCTTGGGGGCTGACGAGGTGCTGGTCACGCGCGATGCTGATGCTATGAAGGCAAGCCGCGACAGGTTCGACGTCATCATCTCCACTCTGCCCGGCGACCACGACATGAATCCCTTCATTCAGCTGTTGACCTTTGGGGGCACCTATGTCGTCGTCGGCGCCATCAACGACATGACGCACCCTCTCAACTTGCCGGCCATTATTAGTCGCCGCAAGAGCATCGCGGGTTCCAACATCGGTGGTCTCAAAGAGACGCAGGAAATGCTGGACTTCGCCGGCGAGCACGGCATTGCCGCCGACATCGAACTCATCTCGGCCGATTACGTCAACGAGGCGTACAAGCGCGTCGTTGCTGGTGATGTGCAGTTTAGATTTGTTATCGACACGGCGACT
>JBLHYZ010000004.1:0-16203 GCA_047631115.1 Alpinimonas sp.
CACAACCTTGCTGTAGTCGATTATCGGACCGTCTCGGAAGATCCGTTTGCCTCAAGAACGGATGGTGCCCTGATCCCAGTCCAACGTCGAACGTCGAACGATGATCCGCCCCTGTTTTCAGTGTCGCCTCCCGGCGTAATAATTCTCCACCGCGGAGCCGCAAATATTCGTCCCGGCGTCTGGATTGAAAACCCGCGGTGATGAGACCTGCATTCACCCACCACTGATGACAGGCGCTGACAGGGAAACCGGCTTCCCGAGCGGCGGATCCTTCAATTGAGGCACGGTCATTGCACCTGTGCTCCTCGCTCAGGCGCCGAGCTGGCTGACCCGACTCATCACGGTCTCCGGAACGGCGCCGGCTGGAATCTCGCCCATCAGGAAGTCGCCCGGCGGCAGAGCCGGCGATGCCGAGGCTTCCCCCAACCAGTGGCCGGCCAGGATTGGCACACCCACTGTGCTGCCGGCCGACACCGAGACCGAGACCCCGTCTTCTCGTCTCAGCGCCAGTGTCCAGCCGTAGTGCTCCGTGACGTTGGCGATAGGAGAGTACGAGTCCAGACCAACAGCGATTCCGGGATCCGAGCCCACCGGCATTCGGTCGTCCAACAGGATGCCGGCCAGCGGCAGTGCAGCGAAGCCCCGCATCAGATCTGCCACGTACATCGAAGCGGTGTCGGCGTCATCGGCGTCGAGTTCAGCCACCCGGCCGACGAGGGCGTCCGTAGCTGAGAGCCAGCGAAGCGGTGAAGCGACCTGCAGCACGACGGGCGAGCGCTGGGTCTTGACAAAGGTGCTGGCCAACTCAACAACTCGCTTGGTCGCATCCGCGTCGGCAAGCAGAGTGCGAAGTGCGAAGCCGGTGCGGCTCTTGGCCGCCATTGCGGTGCGGAGCTCGGAGCCGCCGGCAAGGAGTTCGGCATAGAACCGATCGAGAGGCAGCAACAGGGCATCGGACTTCAGAACACCCTGAGCTTGCCCGAGGAAGTTCGAGTATGCCATTACCTCCCCCCAGGGAACGATACGACCCTTCAGGAACACCCTCTGGGCGTAATCATGAAAGTCCAGGACAACCGCGCGCGGACGTCCCGTCGGCGGTTGGCGGATGACATCGGCTAGCGACATTGTTGCTGTCATGGGTCTGACTCCTGACCGCGAGGTAGAGCGCGAATAAAGGGAAATTGGGAAGTTTTCGGGTGCCGTCCGAGAAATCCGAACGGCCCCCAAGAACACTGGTTTGATCAGGATTTGTGAATCACGGCTTCACCGTACTTCTGCTCGAGCTCTCTCACCCGGGACTCGAGTCGGCTGATCTTCAGCACCCGGCGGTCCGGGATCATGATGAGGGGCAGCTCCTCGAGCTTGCCCTTCACCCGCTCGGGCTCCAGCCCACCCCAGTGGGTCGCAATTAGTTCTTCATCGTCCTCTTGGCCCCAGGAGCCAAAGTAGAGCAGGTCTGCTGGTGGTTCCTCGGTGACGAACTTCTTGAGGAACTCCTTGTAGGGCGTGCCGCGGGAGATGCGCGCGCGGCGCATATCGGCCCGCAGCTGGCGGGTCTCTTCTTCGTGCACTACGTAGGTGCTGGGCTCCCAGACAACGCCATACATCTCCGTGGCGATCTGGGCCGAGATGCGATCGAGCTCCAGGTCGGTGACCACCAGCTCCGGGTCCCGCTCGAGCACGTCGCCGTAGCCGCCGCCCGCTCCTTGGGCGATCATGTAGAGCTCGCCCTCCTTGGCCACGTCGAACTGCAGTCCCATATGGGCAGACTGGTAGTCGCCGCCCGCAAAGGGCTGGTCGTTCATCACGCGCTCTATAGAGAGGTCGAACTGGGTCGGGTCCTCCTTGATGATGTCGTAAATGTTGATGCCCTTCACGATTGCCAGCGGATAGACCGGGCAGCCGTAGCCGCCGAACATGCCGGGGACCGAGGAGAACTTCGAACCGCTGGTGACCGTCATGAAGCCCCAGTTGGGCGTTCCCCGCGAGGCGACAATCATCTCGTAGCCCATGCCGCCGCGGAACTTGCCAAACCCTTGGTTGTCACGCACAATTCGCTTGCTGACCAGCTGCAGGAAGGGAACCTCCTCTTCCATCACCTCCTGCTCGCCGATGTCAGCCATGGCGCAGAAAAGTGGAGCCACAGCATCCTCACCGTCGCGAAATGCCTTGGCTCCGCCGCCCATTCCGTTCAGGTCGGCACACAGGTTGCCCACCTGCTCGCCATTCTGCGTGGTGCCACCCCAGAGGAAGTCGTTGATCTGGTTGAACCAGGGTGCGACCACGTTAGAGTACTTGATGGGTGCGGAGAACTGCATCTTGGCGAAGGCTGTCTGCAGCGCTGAGAACCCCCGGAACGAGGCCTGAAGCGACTGACCCACGGGGGCATCGTAGCCGGCATCAGCCCAGCTGTGCTCCTCGGTGATGACCTCAATTGGACTGAGGGCGCCTGTGGAGCGGGGCAGATCGGGCCACCAATAGCTCAGAATCGCCTGTGCCATGAAGGCCTTCGTCGAGGCAAGAGGTGAGTTGATGGCCCGGTTGAGAATCTCCGGTCCGGTGCCCGTCAGATCGACGATCAAACGCTCACCCTTGACCGTGATCTTGCAGGCGAACTTGATCAGGATGTTTTCCTTCAACGTCGAATCGACAAACTGGTTAAAGGTGACGGTACCGTCCGGCAGTTCGCCGATTCGGCGGCGAACCTCGGTCTCGACGTCCTCCACAGTCATCCGGAGGGAGGCCACGAAAGTCTCTTGGCCGACCTCATCGATGAGGCGGTCGACGGTGTCCATGATCCGCCGCACGGCGCCCATCTTGACCTTGATGTCGGCCAGCATCAGCTTGGGGTCGCGGGTTGAGTGCTGCAGGAACGTGAGGAGATCCCGGCGAAGAAGTCCCTTCTCCACGATCTTGATGGGCGACGCACGCAGGCCGTCGTCGAATGGTGTCTCGGAGCCGGAGGGCATACCTCCCGGCTCACACGCACCGTTCTCACCCTCGTGGATGGTGGCTCCCACCCACGCGATGATGTGGCCTCCGCGGATGACTGGCACCAGCATCGACTGGTCGGTGTTGTGCACCATGCCGAAGCGTGAGTCGTTGTGGAAGAAACCGTCGCCGGGGTTGATGCCCACAGTCGGCTCGTGCTGCCAGTTCTTCATGATGTAGCGGATGGGATGGTGCAACACCGCGGAGAAGGCGATGACGCCACGGTTGGACAGGTACGTGACGTCGCCCTCGGCCGTGTACACGGCGCAGGAGAGATCGGCCCATTTGGCTCCGGGGGCGGCTCCCATGCTCTCGCACATCTCAAAAGCCTCGTCCAAGGCACCTGCGAGGCGCTTTCTGATGCGGTCGACCTCGATCGGGTCGATTCCCTCGTCGATGCACTGCTGCTCGTAGGAGGTGCGAGGCATGATCTCGTGGTGGCGCATGATGGCCGGGTCGGGTCCCAGGAAGAGGGTCGTCTCGTCCATGAACTTGTCGACCCACTGTTGTTCCTGCTCAGTGAGCAGCTGGGCGTTTTTACTAACGTCGTCGGTTGCTTCGAATGTGTCGCTAATCAGTGTCATTTGTCTCAATCTCCTATGTCGTAAGTGCAAAAAAGTTGCTAGGAACCGTGTGCGGGCGGCTCAATCGCTGAGCAACCACACTGCACCCTGTAACGTCGGCTCGAGACGCCAGCCCGGTTCGACCAGGTACGTGGTGTTCTCGGTCGTGACGATCGCCGGACCGTGGATGACGCAGTCGTGGCGAAGTGCCTCCGCATCGAAGACGGGAGTGTCGACCGCGCCCGCGAGGCCGGTGAAGTGCAACGGGCGGGTTGAGACCGGCTCGGGAGTGCGCTTGTCGCCACCCACGTCGATTGAGTCGAACTTCACGACCTCGCCCTCAATGAACGAGGCGACGCGAACCGTCTGCACCCGGATACCGGCCTCGGGCGCCTGGGTGCCCTCACCGTAGCGCTCGCCGAAGATCTTGGAGAACGTCTTAATCAGGTGCAGCACATCGGCCACGCCATTAATGCGGTTGATGTCGAAGGCCACGGCGGTGGTGACCAGCTGGTTGCCGTATCGCATGTCCATCTCCAGGCGGTACTTGACGTCCGCCCGATCATAACCCTGGCGAACCAGGTCTTCGGCGCCCTTGGCTTCAAGCTCTGTGATGTAGGTGTTTAGTGTGCTGTACTGCGAGTACAGACTGCGCTTGATTGCCTCGTAGAGCACGATTCGGGTGCTGCGCTCGTGAATGTGCAGCGGCCGCATGTTGCCCGCTCCGAGAGCCGAGAACACAGATGCGAACGGAGGGAAAAGAATCTTTGAGATTCCCGCGCTGGTCGCGATTCCGCAGGCGTGCAGCGGTCCATTTCCGCCGTAAGCCAGCATCGTGTAGTCCTCGATCAGGCCACCGCGGCTGCGGAGTTCCTTCTCGATGCCAATCGCCATCTGCTCGTCGACCGTCTTCTTGATGACCTTGGCAACCTCGACGGCATCCATGTCGAGCTCATCCGATAGGGTCTCCTCGATTGCATAGATGGAGCGCTTCCTGTTGAGCTTGATGTGACCGTTGGCATAGTTATCTGGGTCGAGGTAGCCCAACACCAGGTCGGCATCCGTGACCGTCGGGCGCAGGCCGCCGCGGTCGTAGCACGCAGGGCCCGGGTCGCTACCCGCAGACTCGGGCCCGATCTGGATCGAGTGGTGGATTCGGTTGAAAGCTGCGATCGAGCCGCCGCCCGCACCCAGTGTGTTCAGATGGATCATAGGAGCCGACACCAACCAGCGACCAATTGTCGGCTGGAAGTCGTAGTGCCTTACCCCACCCTCCGGCACAAGGCCGATGTCAAACGAGGTGCCGCCCATGTCCATCGACACTACGTCGCCGAGCCCGGTTGACTCGGAGAGGTGCTGGGCAGCTCCGACACCGGCGATGGGGCCAGAGTGGATCGTCTGCAGCGCATCCGTCGAGTTCGGCTGGGCCATGCCTCCGGAGTTGTGAATCACCAGCATGGGCTTGGTGTAGCCAGAATCCCTCAGGTTGCTCGAGAGCTGGTTCAGGGCGAAGAACATGGTCTGGTGCAGGAATGCGTCGACGATGGTCGCCATGGCCCGGACGTACTCTCCTTTTCGACCCGAGACTTGGCTGCTGAGCAGCACCGGAATTGAGCCGAGCTCGTGGGTGGGGTACTCGTCGAGGATGATTTCAAGAATCCTGTCCTCGTGAACAGAGTTCTCGGTCGCGTTGGTAAGGGCGACGACAATGGCCTCCGCGCCGTTGTCGACGAGCTCGCGCACCATCTGGCGCACATCCTCATAGGCGAGCGGCACGAGAACCTCTCCGACCGAGTCAATGCGCTCCTTGACCGAGCGGATGAGGCGACGGGGCACCAGCGCGTCGGGGCGCTGGGCGTCGGGCATATCACCTTGCTTGACGCCGTCGAGACCCTCGCCGTAGCCACGGCCGCGGGACAACGGGATGGTGTCTTCGAAGCCGTGGGTGACGATGGCCGCGACCCGAGGGCCCTTGCCCTCGATCAGCGCGTTCGTCCCGAGGGTAGTGGCGTAGCGTACCGAGTCGACCTCTTTGAGTGCCGTCTCGCGGGTGATACCGGCGCGCTCGCACGCACGGTCCAGGGCTTCGTTGAAACCGAGCGCTAAGTTATGGTGCGTGGTGAGCGCCTTCGATTCGATGTACACGTCATCCCAGACGAAGAAACAATCGCTGAACGTGCCGCCGATGTCTACCGAGATTCGTTTCATGGTCAGTTCCCTTCGGTGCGATGTGCGTGGTTGTGGCCGGCTGTGCCGTCGAACCGGGCGCTGAGGTCGGAGACGGCGTTCTCGCCCGGACCATAGTTGACGGCTTCCTCAGGGTCGAGGCCCGAGGCGGCCCACTTAGTCTTGAGGGAGTCGATATCCCAGAGCATGTCGACGGTAGGCGGATGCCCTGGGGGAAGGTACTCGGCCTCAATCTGCGTGCCGCAGCTGGGGCAGTAGAACTCCAAGATCCGGCAAAAGAGTGGATCTGGAGAGAAAGTAAACTCATACTTCTCGGGATCAATGACGGGTGGGTGGATCTCGCGGGGATCACGGTCGTAGACGAGCGTCCCCTCCTTGTAGTTACCTCGGGCGGAGCCAAAGTCGTGAGCGCAGATACGGCAGATCCAGCGCTCGGTGTCTAGGTCGATGAACAGGTATTCAGTCATGGGGACTCGCATTTGTTTTTACCTTCCTTGGGAAACAAATAAATGGAAGAGGCTTGCAACTACTTGGCTGACACAGGTTGGGTATCGGTGAGCATCAGATCGCCAGCCGTCGATACTTTGAAATTCCAGCCTTCCGGAACGCGGGCGGTGAAGAAGGGGCCCTCGACGATTGCCGGGCCCTGAGCGGATGCACCTGGCACCTGTTCTTCGAGCACGAACACCGGCACGTCGTCAACCTGGTTCACTGCGCTCCTGATCACCCGAACCGCCGAGGCCAAGGCCACAGTCTCTTTTGCAGTCAGGTCGCCGGCAATAGAAGGTCGGGGCAGACGGAATGTCGCCCGGAGGTTCAGGATTGTGTCCGAGTCCTCCGAGATGGTCGTCCACTCGAGTTCGCAGTCTGCGATCTCATGCCCCTCTTGGAACATGTCCCTTGAAGCAGCGGCCGTCATCTTGGCCCGCACTGCTTCGATGTCACCGGTCGGATAACCGGTGATGTTCGTCTCGTAGGACTGGGCAATGTCGGAGAAGCTGATTCCATAGGCCGAGAAGACGGCCGCAAGGCGAGGAACGAGAACTTTCTGAACGCCCGCAATCCGCGCGGCGCTGCAGGCACTCATGGGCCCACCACCGCCAAACGCTGCGAGCGTCGTCTCATTACCGGGAAGGACGAAGCGGGCAAACGAGGAGGCCATCTGCTCTGAGTAGGTGCCCTCCATCTCGATAAGGGCCTCCTCGAGGGTGACACCCAGCGGCTCGGCGATCGTCTTCGTGATGACGGCCCGCGAGCGGTCGGCGTCGAGTGCCATTTCCCCATTCAGGTAAGTGGCAGGGTCCAAAATGCCGAGCAACAGGTTGACGTCGGTGATTGTGGCCTGGGTACCCCCGAAACCGAAGCAGGCCGGTCCCGGAGCGGCTCCCACACTCTCCGGTCCGACGGCAACGCGACCGTCTCTCACTGTGATAATCGAGCTGCCACCAATACCGGTGGAGTGCACGTTGCTCATCTCGTAGGAGATGTCTACGCCCTTGACCGCGCCGCGGCGGTCTACAGAGATGGCATGGTTGGTGACGACGCCCACATCTGTGGTGGTGCCGCCGACATCGATCATCAAGACGTTGGCCAACCCATAAGCCTCGGCGATGGCCCTCGTGCCCTCGAGGCCGCCCCGCGGTCCCGAGGAGTAAGTCTTTAGCGCCACCGACTTGGCGACCCGAGAGGATGCCCCGTCGTTACGGTAAATCAGAAGTGGGTTCCTCACCTTGTAAGCGCGAAGCCGGTGCTCGGCGCTGTAAAGGAAGCGCTCGACCGTGGGGTGCAGATAGGAGTTCAGGATGCCCGACCAGATCTGGCGGGTGCGGCTCGTGTCGGCGGCGAACTCGCGGGAGAACAAGATGGGAACCGAGCCAAGCAGGTGCCGTGGGAAATTCTTCAGCATGACGCGCTTGTAGTGGTTCTCCCGCTCCAGGGTTTCGGCCGATACGACGAGGCGCTCGGCACCCGCAGTCGTAAGCCGGTTGATGGCAGCAACAAGGTCGCGGGCCAGCTCGTCGTCAGTTGGCTGCACCGCTACGATTTCGACGCGGGACCCCACCAGGTCGTCGAAGAGCGATTCACTCTCGGCGGAGGCGCGGAGCGCATCAGCGAGGGCCGGGTCATCCGAGATGAGGCCGATCAGGGGGCCCTTGCGCTCGACCAAGGCGTTGGTGCCCTGCGTAGACGAGTAGCGGATGTGACGGGTCGAGTGAAGCAGGCCGGCCAGGTTCTCCTCGCCGTATATTAGTTGAGATGCCTTGGACATGGCGTCAAAGAGGCACTGGGACAGGTCTGAAGGAGTGGTCAGGGTCTTCGTGAAAGTGAAGTCTGAGCCGCTGCCGACCACGATGTCCGTGAGTGTGCCGCCATTATCGATGTTGATTAAGCGTTCCATGAGCGCTCCTTTGCGTTGGATGTTATTGAGAGCCATCGAGACCGTACCCGGCCATAGATTCAAGAGTGAACCCTGGCGAGAATATTGACGTGTCCCACATTGGGACATCTAAACCCCTTTCGCCCGATCGAGATAAGGACGATGATTATCGTGTAGACAAAGGAGTCCGCATGCAGGAGCTTGCCGCCAGACGTACCCGCATCGCCCATGCCCGCGCCGAATTTCTGCTCACGGGCCGCGAGGGCGCAGGAATTGATGCCTCGGACGTCTCCGAAGTCGTGTCCGCCTCCTGGCAGCGATCTCTTTCCGCAGGCGTTGATCCGTCGTCGTCCCACGCGATTTACCACGACGACCTCGACCTCTATAGCCGACTTGTCCGTTGCGCCGAGCCGGTAATTGCCCGGCTCGGCTCAGAGACAGCCGGCTGGCCGATGAGCATCGTGCTCTGCGACAGCAAGGCCAGGATCCTCAGCCGCTCCGAGAACCAGAGGTCTATCGGGGTCATGCTCGACCGAGTCTCGCTCGCGCCCGGATTCAACTACGGCGAGGCATCAATCGGCACCAACGGTATCGGCACCGTCTTCGAATCGGGTAAGCCACTCTTCATCGTCGGAGCGGAACACTTTCACGAGGAGCTTCAGGCCTTCGCCTGCGCGGGCAGCCCGATCCGCGATCCCCTAACTGGCAGGGTGGAGGGGGTGCTCGACATCAGCTGCCTGAGTGAGTACTCCAGCCCACTGATGCATTCGCTGGTTAGGGGCGCCGCTCGGGATATTGAGCACAACCTCCTGCTCGATCGGAGCAAGTGCCAGCAGGCCCTGTTCGAGGCGTTCGTCCTTCAAGACGCCCGCAGGCGCGGCGCCGTAATGGCCGTCGGCGGGACAGTGGCCATGAGCAACGCCGTCGCTCAGATGCTCTTCGATCCGGCCGAGCAGTGGACCATCCAGGAGCATGCCCGCTACCTCATGATTGGCCAGAAGCATCCGGTGGATACGATTGAGCTGGCTTCCGGCAAGGTGGTGCAGCTCCGGGGAACCCGAATCACGGCGGGCAACGATCCCGCCGGTATCGTCGTCGCAGTCACTCTGGTCTCAGAGCCCGTGGCCGAGCGTGCTCTGCCACCCGTAGTGACTATCCCATTAGACGGCGAGATGGCCGCGCTTGTTCGGCGCGAGACCGCTCCGACGGAGAACGTCATCTCCCCTCTGCTGAAGCGTGCGCTGGTCGGCATCTCAACGGCACTAACAGCAAATCTGCCTCTCCTGATAATGGGTGAGAACGGATGCGGCAAGCTCACGGCTGCCCAAGACGTCTTCTCCCGCTTGAGCCCGGGCGGGCGGTGCCTGGTCTTTGACTCAGGTCCCGGTATGCCCCCTCGGTTGCGCGCGGTTAAAGCCCACCTCCGTGAGTTGGACATCCGCACCCTTTTCGTTTTCACGAATATCGACCGCCTCGATGGCGACGGTGTTGAAGACGTGAAGAAGTGCCTCCTGGTAATCGCCGCCAGGGACGAGATGACCCCCGTGGCTGCCACCGCCTCCGATGCCAAACTCCTGTCGCAGGACACCTTCGGGGAACTACTGACCCGGTTCGAACGGGCAGCGACGGTGCCGCCTATCCGGCACCGCATAGAGGACCTTCCCGCGGTGGTCCTGCGGATCCTGTCGACGCTGGGGGCTCTAAGCGGACACCGCCAAGCCCGTCTCACTGCGTCCGCTTTGCGCCTGGTGGCCGGCTACAGTTGGCCCGGCAACATCCGCCAGCTCCGGGACGCCCTCGAAGCAGCCCTTGCCATGAGACCAGTCGGCGATATTCAGGCGGAGGACCTTCCTGGCTTCGTCAGGCACGGCGCCCAACGTGCCTTGTCGACGCTTGAGTCGATCGAACGAGACATGATCGTCGCGGCCTTAGCCGACGCCGACGGTAACCGCGTGCACGCGGCCACGACGCTCGGAATCGCCCGATCTTCCCTGTACCGAAAGCTCAAAGCCTATGGCATTGGCGAGACCTGATCTCGTGAAGAGAAGTCAGATCACGTGGCTTCTCGACGGAAGTGTCAACAGGGGGGAAAGTTGCGAAGCGGAAGAGATTCCAGAGCGGCAAAACGCCAAACCCGCAGTGACCAACAATCGGTGACGGAACTGTAAGGACGCTAGTAGCGGGGGGCTGTATCCAGCGCCGCGAGAAACGCGTCGTTCGCGACCGGTTCGCCGATGGACACGCGGATGCCCTGACCGGAGAAGGGGCGCACGATGAGGCCGTGACTTGTGAGGTGCTCATTCAACGCATCCGTCATATCGCCAGCGGGCAGCCACACGAAGTTCGCCTGTGAATCGGGGCAATCCCACCCAGCGGCAGCCAGTGACGCTCGCACCCTGTCGCGCTCGCCGATCAGCACATCAACCCGCTCCTGCAGCTCGGCTTCAGCTGCCAAGGAAGCTACCCCGGCAGCCTGGGCAATGTCAGTCAGCGCAAACGGCATCGCCACCTTGCTCAGCCCCTCGTGCACGTCATCGCGAACAATCGCGTAGCCCAAACGCAGGCCCGCCAGCCCGTAGGCCTTGGAAAATGTGTGCAGCACTGCAACGTTTTCGAACTCGTGGAAGAGCTCGATACCGCGCTCGGCCTCAGGGTCATTCGTGAAGTGAACGTAGGCCTCATCGATAACGACCAGGATGCCCTCTGGCACGTTCGACAAGAAGCCGTGCAACTCATCGTGGCGAACGACAGTGCCCGTGGGGTTGTTGGGCGTGCAAATGAAAATCACACGGGTGCGTTCGGTGATGGCGGCCAACATGGCATCCAAATCGTGGCGATGATCAGCGGTGAGTGCCACCTGAACAGGGGTTGCCCCTGAACCCGAGACCAAAAGTGGGTAGGCCTCAAAGGAGCGCCATGCAAAGATAACCTCGTCACCCTCACCAGCAAAGGCACGGATGAGCTGGGCGGCTGATTCCACCGAACCACCGCCGAAGGCAATCTGCTGGGGAAGGACTCCTTGGCGCGCTGCAACGGCGAGTGTGAGCTCGGGGGCGGCCATGTTGGGATAACGCTCGATGTGGCTAGCGGCACGGGCGATTGCCTCAAGCACCGAGGGCAGCGGGGGGTACGGGTTCTCGTTCGAGGAGAGTTTGTAAACCGGGCCGGCCCATCCGTCGACCGTGGACTTACCTGGACGGTAGGAGGGGATGGCGGCAATATTGCCGCGCTGCTTAATCACCCCTTAACGATAGACGACCCGAGGGCGAGGCAGCCGCTCTCAACCTGATGCCGGCAGAGGTGCCCGAGGTAGAAACAGTAAACGGGCCCACCGCCTTAGCGATGAGCCCGTTTCATGAAACTAGGTTGAACTAGATCACAGCCATAGCTGACTGTCTTAGATGACAGTTACGTCCAAGGGGATGCCGGGGCCGAACGTCGTCGACACCGCACCCTTCATGATGTAACGGCCCTTAGAAGACGAAGGCTTGACGCGAACAATCTCATCCAGTGCTGCGGTGATGTTCTCGTTGAGCTGCTCAGCAGTGAAGCCAGCCTTGCCCACGATGAAGTGGATGTTCGAGTGCTTGTCTACCTTGAACTCGATCTTTCCACCCTTGATGTCGGCAACAGCTTGACCCACGTTGGGGGTAACCGTTCCGGTCTTGGGGTTTGGCATCAGGTTGCGGGGGCCGAGGATCTTTCCAAGGCGACCAACTTTACCCATGAGCTCAGGGGTCGAAACTGCCGAGTCAAAGGCAACGTAGCCGTTGGCTACCTTCTCGATGAGCTCGTCGCCACCGACCTCGTCAGCACCAGCAGCAAGTGCTGCCTCGGCTGCGGGGCCCGTTGCGAAAACAATAACGCGAGCGGTCTTGCCGGTTCCGTGGGGCAGCATGACGGTTCCACGAACCATCTGGTCTGCCTTGCGGGGGTCAACACCAAGCTTGAGGGCAACCTCAACGGTGGAGTTGAACTTGGCGGAACCGGTCTCGCGGGCAATGCTCACGGCTTCGGTGGGGGAGTAAAACTTTCCAGCCTCGATTTTCTCGGCTGCGGCGCGGTACGCCTTGGACTTCTGTGCCATCTTGAATCTCCTGATTCGAGAGTGTGGTTATGAACGAACCTGGCGGGCTCTACCACGATGAAATTTGGATGCGTCGCGAACGACGCAGGGGGGGAGTTATTCGACCGTGACGCCCATGGAGCGTGCGGTACCGGCGATGATGAGCTTTGCAGCTGCTACGTCGTTGGCGTTGAGGTCAACCATCTTCTGCTCAGCAATCGTGTGCAGCTGTGCCTGTGTGAGGCGAGCAACCTTAACGGTGTGAGGAGTTCCCGAGCCCTTGGTAATTCCAGCAGCGGCCTTGATGAGCTCTGCGGCAGGGGGGGTCTTCAGAATGAAGTCGAACGAGCGGTCCTCATAGACGGTGATTTCAACGGGGATGATGCTGCCGCGCTGAGCTTCTGTAGCAGCGTTGTACTGCTTGCAGAACTCCATGATGTTAACGCCGTGCTGGCCCAGTGCTGGACCGATGGGGGGTGCTGGGTTTGCGGCACCGGCCTTGATCTGAAGCTTAATCAGACCTGTGACCTTCTTTTTCGCTGCCATTTTATTTCCTTCTTTTGTGATGTCGAGCCCGCCGGGGTTCCGACGTGCTCTCCCGTGCGCCCAGAAGTTCTGAGCACCGGTGGCCTGTTGTGTAACGAATTTACTGCTTGGTCACCTGGTCGAAGCTGAGCTCGACGGGCGTCTCACGCTCGAACAGCGATACCAGCACGGTGAGCTTGCCGCTCTCGGGCTTGATTTCGTTGATCGTTCCGGGGAGGCCCGCGAACGAACCTTCCTTGATAACAACGGTCTCGCCAATTTCGAAGTCGATCTCGGCGATGGGGGTGCGCGCAACGGCCTGGCCGCCACGACCCTGAATTGCCTTGGCTGTCGGCACATCTTTAACCTCGACGAGGCTCTTGAGCATCGAGAAGGCTTCTTGGAAGCGCAAAGGTGTGGGGTTGTGCGCGTTACCAACGAAGCCAGTAACTCCGGGGGTGTGACGGATGCACGACCAGCTATCTTCGTTCAGCTCCATGCGCACGAGAACGTATCCAGGGATACGAACGCGGGTGACCATTTTGCGCTGGCCGTTCTTGATCTCTACGACGTCTTCCATGGGAACTTCGATCTGATAGATCGAATCGTTCAGCTGCATGGAGGTGCGGCGGTTCTCAATGTTGTGCTTAACTTTGCGCTCGAAGCCGGCGTAAGAGTGAATAACAAACCACTTACCGGGAAGAGTGCGAAGTTCTGCCTCAAAAACTGCGTAGGGGTCAGCTTCAGCATCTTCGGCTGCCGGGGCATCCTCAGCGGCGTCTACTTCTTCTTCGTCTTCAATCGCCTCAACAGCAGCAACGGCTTCCTCGACAGTGTCAACATCGAGAGCATCGTCAATCACGGCTTCGGCTTCTGGGTCGACAATGCTCGCAGCATCTGCCTCACTGAGGGCGTCAAGCGCTGCCTCGAGCTGCTGTTCGTCGCGGGTTGTGTCAGTCACGTCGTTGGTGTCCATATCTTTGTTGTAAATCTTTGCGGATGTTAGCTAAGCCGGTGTGCCGAAAACGAACACAACAACCCAACCAAATACCTGGTCAATGCCCGAAACAATCAGCATCATGATGATGACGAATACCAGGACAACACCCGTGTAGCTCAGCAGCTCCTTGCGGGTGGGGGCAACTACTTTGCGTAGCTCCTGCATAACTTGGCGCAGAAACAAAGCGATGCGCGAGAAGACGTTGCTCCGAGAAGCACTGTCTTCTTTCGCACGCGCGACGATGTCTTCGCCGGGTTCTTCAGCACTAATTTCTGCCATGTTTTTTACCTTTCACTGTGCAGGGCGGACAGGACTCGAACCTGCAACCTGCGGTGTTGGAGACCGCTGCTCTACCAATTGAGCCACCGCCCTCGGCGTGTTCGGAGAACACTGAGGGTAATACAGCTTTTACGGTGACACCGACAGGCGATGTCACCCTCCTAAAAAGGGCACGCAAAAGCATGGCATTTTTCAACCACTTTGCATAAGTGTAGGTCGTGGCAGGGCCTTCTGTAAAGCTGAGCCCCGCTCCCTTACACTTATGAATGTGCCTGAATTGAAGCGAATTTCTTCCCGCATTTCTGCCATCGCCGAGTCGGCGACCCTCAAGGTCGACTCCAAAGCGAAAGCGCTGCAAGCTGCGGGCCGTCCTGTGATTAGTTTTGCCGCCGGAGAGCCTGACTTTGTCACGCCGCCACACATCGTGGAGGCAGCGCGCTTGGCGCTGGAAGACCCCAAAAACTTTCGGTACACCCCCGCAGCAGGGCTCCCCGATCTGCGAGAGGCTATTGCCGCCAAAACACTGCGCGACTCCGGGCTGAAGGTCGACGCCAGCCAGGTTGTCGTCACCAACGGTGGCAAGCAAGCCGTGTACCAGGCGTTCGCCACCCTGCTCGATCCCGGTGACGAGGTTCTCGTGCCGACCCCTTATTGGACGACTTATCCCGAGGTCATCAAACTCGCAGGTGGCGTGCAAGTTGATGTCTTTGCCGGAGCCGAGGCCAATTACCTCGTGACCGTTGAGCAACTGGAGGCAGCCCGCACCGAGCGCACCAAGGTACTGCTCTTCGTCTCGCCTTCAAACCCCACAGGGGCGGTCTACTCCCCCGAGCAAGTGAAAGCCATCGGCGAGTGGGCTGAGCTTCACGGTCTGTGGGTCGTCAGTGACGAGATCTACCAGAACCTGACCTATGACGGCATCCGGGCCGTCTCCATCGTGGAGGCAGTTCCCGCGCTGGCTCATCGCACCATCATGGTCAACGGCGTCGCCAAGACCTATGCCATGACCGGATGGCGTCTGGGCTGGATGGTAGGCCCCACCGACGCCATCAAGGGTGCCGCAAATCTTCAATCCCACCTCTCCAGCAACGTCTCGAACATTTCTCAACGTGCCGCCCTGGCCGCCCTCAGCGGCTCTCAGGACTGCGTAGAGGAGATGCGCGTGGCGTTTGATCGTCGTCGCAAACTCATTGTGGGCGAGCTCAACAAGATTGACGGATTCATGACCCCCACACCGCTGGGCGCGTTCTATGTCTACCCCGACGTGACTGGCCTCTTGAACCGCACCTGGGGCGGGGTGACCCCCACCAGCTCTCTCGAGTTGGCCGACCTCATTTTGGACCAGGCCGAAGTTGCCGCCGTTCCTGGCGAAGCCTTTGGTCCCAGCGGTTACCTGCGCTTCAGCTACGCCCTCGGCGACGACGCCCTTCTGGAGGGCATGAGCCGCCTTCAGAAGCTCTTCCGCTAGGGGACACCCGTGGGCAACCAGCTCGGTGCCATTCTCACCCTCTTCCAGATCGCAGGAGGGGCTATCGCGGCGTTAGGGCTCTTTCTCTTTCTGATTGGGTTGATTCCCACAAAATCCGGAATCCATCAGATACCCCACACGCTCGGCCTTATTTTCATGTGGACCGGTGGAGGAATTCTCGTGGTCGCGGTTGTGGTCGATCTCGTCCAACTGTGGATGGACTAAATCTCGAGGCCAATCAAGTTGGGCTCGGGCTGCAGAATGAGCCCAAAGTGAGACTGCACCAGGGATTGCACATAACGAGCGAGTCCCAGAATGTCGTTGGCTGTTGCGCCCCCACGGTTGGTAATGGCCAGTGTGTGCTTGCTCGAGATGGCAGCCCCCGAGCCCGGAACGCCAAAGCCTTTCTTCACACCCGCTGCCTCGATGAGCCATGCTGCACTGAGTTTCACGAGTGTCGGTCCACTCACCCCCGGCACAACAGTGGCTGCTGAGCCATCCAGCGGTGTTACCTTCTGCGCCACTGGGGCCTCCATCGGATACCACGGCGCGTCATCAGGAAGCGATCGGGCGAAGCTCTCGGTCACAATGGGATTCACGAAGAAGGAACCCACGCTCACGGTGTCGGTGTCGGTCGGGTCGAGAACCATGCCCTTGCTCGCGCGCAAAGCCAGAACTGCCTGGCGCACCTGCATGAGTTCGCCGCGATCGCCGACCGCAATGCCAAGGCTGTCGGCCAACTGCGGG
>JBLHYZ010000005.1:0-16092 GCA_047631115.1 Alpinimonas sp.
CTTCCTCGGCCGGAAACATGTTGGCCCCAAATTCCCCTGAGACCTCGGCTTCAGCCGTGAGCGTTTTGCCCTCGAGCTTCTCCAGGCGGGCAGTATTGATGGCGTTCACCCGCGCGTTGGTCGTGGCCAGGGTAATGATTCCCTCTTCGGGGGCGGGGCGGTTGCCCGCAGCGTTCAGGGCGGCACCAATTTCGGGCGTGACCACACCGTGCCGCACGGCATTCAGCATGGCTTTGAAGTCGTCGTCGCGCTGGCGATGAATCTCGGTGAGTTCAATCGTGCGCAAATCCGCGGTCTTCCAGACCGCTGCATCGAAGAACCAGTGAGAGGTGTAACGGTCCGCGAGGTACGACTTCTCCTCGAGGGAACGTGGCGGGACCGGCGCTAACTGATAGGGGTCACCAAACATGATGACCTGCACTCCCCCGAAAGGCTCTTTTTTGCGCTGGCGTGATTCTCGCAAGGCGCGGTCAATGGCATCCATCACATCGGCATTCACCATCGAAATCTCGTCAATAACGAGAGTGTCAATGGCCTTCAAAATTTTGCGCTGGTCGGGACCATGATTCAGATCTGACGTTCCAATCAGCCCGATCGGTAGTCGAAAGAGTGAATGGATGGTCTGCCCGCCAACGTTCAACGCCGCCACACCTGTAGGAGCACAGACGGCTATCTGTTTGGCCGTCACTTCACTGAGGTGGCTGAGCAACGTGGACTTGCCCGTTCCAGCGCGACCAGTGATAAACACGTGCTCGCGGGTGCTCTCAACGAGGTCGTACACCTCTTGCTGCTGGGCAGACAGTGCCACCGTGATCACACGCACATCCTTTTTCACGAAGTCTCTCAACCCCAAGTTTACTGGGAGTCCGCCCCGCGGGAGCGGGTCGACCACAAGCTGTCTTTGTATGATGAAGACGTGACCATATCCCGCAGAGACACCATCATGTTGGGCGTCGTAGGGGTTCTGCTCATTATTGCCGCAGCCAGCGCCGTGGGCTCTCTCAACCGTGAAATCTTTAGCGCCAAGGGTTTCGTTTCGTCATACCTGCACGCGCTCGAGCGCCACGACGCTGTCTCAGCCCTGTCGATGCCCGGCGTTGTTCCAGAGACCGCAGACCTTCCGGAAGGAACGAGCCTGGCGCTCCTGCGCAGCAGCGCTTTGGGAGACATCTCCAACATCCGCATTGTGGATGAGGCTGCCCAGCCAGACGGCTCCACCCTCGTTTCGGCCTCCTACGACATCGACTCCCAGCCGGCCACCGGGCTTTTTCGTGTTAGCCACCTCGACAATAGCTTTCTGGTATTTGAGAACTGGGCTTTCGCCTCCCCGCCGCTTGGCACGATAACGGTCGATGTTCTGCACGACACGGTCTTTGATGTGGGCTCGAGCGGACTCATCGATCTGCGCACCACACACCCGAAGAGTGCTGACGCTGTCTTTGGCGATGCGGGGACCTTTGTGGCTTTTGCTCCGAGTTCTTACTCCTTTGGCCACACGTCGAGCCTGCTGAAGGCCGATGATGTGACCGTCATTGTAACTTCCCCTCGAGCAAATGTTGACGTGACCGTAGACGTGCAGGCGAACGCAAAGTTCACTGCCGAAGTGCAAACTGAAGTGAATGCCTTTCTCGATGAGTGCGTCACTCAAACTGTTCTGCAACCCACTGGATGCCCGTTCGGCTTCCAGACCGGAAACCGCCTCGTGGGAGAGCCCACTTGGTCGGTCGTGACTTATCCCGAGGTTAACGTTGTGCCCGGTGAAACTGGCTGGGTCGCGCGCAACGCCATCGCAAAAGTGGAACTCAAGGGTGAAATTCAGTCATTGTTCGATGGCAGCATCACACCGCTGGATGAGATTATCGATGCGAACTTCAACCTCAACATCACAATTCAGCCCGACCGAGGTCTGCTGATCTCAATCGTGTAGCGCTCCGCGCGTTGCCGGGCTGGAACCAGTTATTTCGGAACCTGAACATCTCGCTTCGCTGTGCGCGTCAACATCTCGTTGTAAGCATTGAGCTCAGCGTCGCCCGTGCGGTCCGCGTTGCGGTCCTCGCGTTTGGCAAGTTTCGCATCACTGCGGTTCCACTGAATCGCGATGGCAATGGCCATGATGGCATTCGGGATCTCGCCCACGCTCCACGCGATACCGCCACCATTTTGCTGATCTTGCAGTGGACTCACCCCCCAGGTGCGGCCCATGGCACCGTACCAATCGGCCAGCAAAAGAGCGTCCCCGCTCATAATGGCAAGCCCGAAGAACGCGTGCAGCGTCATGGCGATGAGAAGTTGAAGAAGCCTGAAGGGGTAGGAAAGGCGCCCCGGCACCGGGTCGATACCGATGAGGGACTGCACGAACAAGTACCCAGCAATCAAGAAGTGGACAATCATCCATTCGTGACCGATGTGGTCCTCAGTAGCCCACCTGAACAATGGAGAGTAGTAGAACAGCCACAGGGAACCAACAAAGTTGATGGTGGCAAACGCGGGGTTTGAAATGAAGCCGGCGTACTTTGAGTGAACGGCTATCAGGATCCACTCGCGGCCACCGCGAGATCCATCGGTGCGCTTGAGAACGGCTCGCATCGCCAGAGTCACAGGGGCCCCCGGCACGAGCAAGATGGGCACCATCATGCCCAAGGTCATGTGCGCCGCCATGTGAGCACTGAACAGGTACATTTCATAGGAATTGATGCCGCCGTTGGTCACGTAGAACAACAGGAGCATTCCTGAGACCCAGGAAACCGTGCGCATCACCGGCCACTTGTCGCCACGACGTTTGAGGCGACGAACACCAACGAGGTAGAAGAAGATACCGAAGGCGGTGGCGAGCAACCAGATCAGATCAAAGTTCCAGGACGTGAAATACTTCTCGAGCGTGAGCTCAGGGGGCAGAACGTCGCCGGTGAGAATCTCTGCGGGCGTCGGTGCCTGATTGAGGCTTTGCACCACAGGAGTGGCTGTGCGCGAAAGCCCGGCTGCTACCCCGGATGCTGCCCCCATAACGGCGAGTTCCACGGTGGCAAAGAACCAGAAGTATCGTGCCTTGGAGGTGGCTGCCAGTCGACCAATGAGGAAGCCACGTTGCCATAGTCCAAAAAATCCGAGCACGAGGAAGAGCACCGCTTTGGCCAGCACGAGCATGCCGTAGGGCGTTTCGAAAAGGGCGTCCCAGCTGCCCAAGCGCACCACCGCGTTGGCAACACCCGAGACAACCACAACGATGAAGGACACCAGTGCGATTGTCGAATAGCGAGCGATGACGGCGGGAAGGCGGGCCGGATCAATGGAGCGCTGCAGCAGAACAAGAACGAGGAGCCCCCCGAGCCACGCTGAGACAAAGACAATGTGCAAGCCCAGTGACGTGATGGCCATTGCGTGCCCAGAAATACCTGCGGAGTGGCCCGAGAGCGCCATCGGGACGAGGGTGCCGACAGCGCCTAAGCCGACAAAAAAAAGGGCGGTTTGATTGGTGACCGCGAAGCACAGCACCGCGACGACGGCAGCGATCAACGTGGTACTCAGCCAGGCTTGGCCCAGGCTAATTTCGGTAAAGAAAAACCCCAGGGCCGTTCCGAAAGATCGTTCCGCCGAAAAGGACGTTTGGCTCACGTTCAAAAACGTAAAAATTCCAGTGACCGCGGATGCGACGGTCAGAACCATGGCCGATCCAGCAGCCACATCAATTGCTTTGGCGTACGCTGCCTCGGTGGTGTTAAACGCCCACAGCGCCAGCACGAGTGCCCCAATGGTGGTGGCCGCCGACAGATAGACAACAACAGTAGCCAGGGGGAGGCCAAAACGCACGGATGCGCCGGGGTCGCCGATGCTCAGAGGTGCGGCGCCTCCACCATAGACAAGAGCCGCGATGAGCGCACCAAAAGCCACCGCCAGAACAAGGGCGGGAGTGCTTAGGCGCAGGATTCGTGACACAGCATTAAGCCTAGGCAGTAATGGTGGTAGTTAAACGCACGACGGGTGCCCACCCAAAGGTGAACACCCGTAGAAACGTGTGAAATAAAACTAGGCCTTGACTGCTGCCTTGAGCTTGCTACCAGCGGAGATCTTGACCGAGTGACCGGCCGCGATCTGGATGGTTGCACCAGTCTGGGGGTTCCGACCCGTGCGTGCTGCACGTGAGGTGCGCTCTACGGAAAGGAAACCAGGAATGGTGACCTTGCCGCCCTGAGCGATCTCGGCGGAGATGGTTGCGAACAATGCGTCAAGAACGCCGTTCACTGCTGCCTGCGAAAGGTTGGTGTGAGCGGCTACTGCTGCGACAACCTCAGACTTGTTGAGAGCCATTTTTGTCCTCCTGGACCTAGTTGCTACCGGAGTAGCTACGGATATACAAACGAAAACTTACCAGCTGGACTTGGTAATTCCCGGCAATTCGCCTCGGTGTGCCATATCGCGAAAACGAACACGCGAAATGCCAAACTTCGTGAGAACTCCGCGGGGACGTCCGTCGATGGCGTCGCGGCTGCGAACACGAATCGGCGAAGCGTTGCGGGGAAGCTTTTGCAGGGCTACGCGAGCAGCCTCACGGGTCTCATCGGTACCGTTGACGTCAACGAGTGCCTTCTTGATCTCAAGGCGCTTGGCGGCATAACGCTCGACAATAACCTTGCGCTGCTCGTTACGGGCAATCTTGCTCTTCTTAGCCATTAGCGCTCCTCGCGGAATTCCACGTGCTTACGCACTACGGGATCGTACTTCTTCAGTACGAGACGGTCTGGGTTGTTACGACGATTCTTGCGCGTGACGTAGGTGTAACCCGTGCCAGCGGTCGACTTCATCTTGATGATCGGACGAACGTCCTGTGCTTTAGCCATTAGATTTTCTCCCCACGAGCCAGAAGATCCTTGACGACGGACTCAATGCCCCGTACGTCAATAACCTTGATGCCCTTGGCTGACAGTGTCAGCGTGACGTTGCGGCGAAGCGAGGGCACAAAGTACTTCTTCTTCTGAATGTTTGGGTCGAATCGACGCTTGGTGCGTCGGTGCGAGTGTGAAATGTTGTGACCGAAGCCAGGAATGGCTCCGGTAACTTGACAGGTCGCAGCCATGTCTATCCTCCTAATACCGTAAGGCGAATGCCTTACCCAAGATTTCTTGTCGACACACAACAAACCCAGCAATCTCTCGATTGTGGCGTGTAGCGCGCTGCCGAACGAGGAATTCCGTCCAGCCAAGCAGTAACTCTATGTCAGATCAGGCGTTTGGCGCAAACTCGTGTCCCGGCTCTCGTCGAGGGGATGGCGCTAGCCGACCGCCGGAAGGCGGGGAACGCTCGCGAGGAGCCGCTTGGTGTACCCATCCTGTGGTCGCGCCAAGACCGAACGGGTGGGGCCCTGCTCAACGACACGGCCTTGTTCCAGGATGACCACTCGATCACACAGCGCTGCAACAACACCCAGATCATGAGTCACGAGCACAACGGTCATGCGTTTGCCGCCGTCGGATCCCCGGCCCAGCTCAGCGAGCAGGTCGATGACCTTGATGCGGGTAGCGACATCTAGGGCACTCACGGGCTCGTCAGCGAGGAGGACTCGCGGGTTGGGTGCAATGGCTCGTGCAATCGCGATTCTCTGTCGTTGCCCCCCAGAGAACTCGGCTGGGTAGCGGTTGATAATGTCGCCCGGAAGCCCTACGGCTCGAAGGCACTCGGCGGTGCGGTCTCGAAGTTCAGTGGTGTCGGTCGTGATTCCGAGCGATCTCAGAGGCTCAGCGATAATGCCGCCCACGGTCTGCCGTGGGTCAAGCGAGGAGTAGGGATCTTGAAAGACCGTTTGAGTGATACGGCGGTAGGCGCGAAGTTGCTTTCGATCGCGCGCATCAAGGGGTTGGCCATTCGAGACGACCTGTCCGGCGGTGGGGATAGCCAACCCGAGCAAGATCCGCAGCAACGTTGTTTTACCCGCACCGGATTCGCCGACAAGACCGACATTCGTTCCCTCTTCCGCAGCGAACGACACATCGGTGAGGATCTCTTTGTTGCGCCGATAACCGAAGTGGATATTGCGAGCTTCGAGCAATGCCGTCATGCGCTCCTCCCCTGCAGTGCATCATCGAGCGCCTGATCAAGAGCTAGCGCACTAGCTACGAGCTCTTTCGTGTAAGCATGCTGCGGCCTTGCCAAGAGATCGGCAAGCACCCCTTTTTCAACGACCAAGCCATTTTCAAGAACTAGAACGCGTGGGGCGATGCGTGCTACAACAGCCAGGTCGTGACTCACGAAGAGCAGTGACATGCCACGTTCCTCGACAAGCCAATCAAGGAGATTAAGAATTTCAGATTGCACGGTTACATCCAGGGCCGTCGTGGGCTCGTCGGCGATAAGAAGGGTTGGTCGACCAGCAAGCGCAATGGCCAGCGCGGCTCGTTGTCTTTGACCGCCCGAGATCTCATGGGGGTACGCCCGCGCGATCGCATCCGGCTCGGGCAGACGAACCTCGGCGAGGCGTTCTCGAACGAGCACGCCGAGATGTTTGCGCTGAAGCCGTTCACCATCGGCCACAGCGCGTCTGTGAAGAGGTTCGGCCAGCTGCCGACCGATGGTCATCAATGGGTCGAGGGCAGTGAGAGGTTCCTGAAAAACTATGGCAACATCTGTGCCCCGAACCGTGTTGAGGATGCGCTCGGGGGCTCCAACGAGTTCACGACCACCCAGCTGAATGCTCCCTCGGGTGGACAAGCCATCGGGCAACAACCCAATGATCGCCAGTGCTGCCAGGGATTTTCCGCTTCCAGACTCGCCAATAACGCCGAGCCGCTCCCCGGGGCGAATCTCAAAGGACACGGGGCCGACAAGTTTTTCACCATCATCGCGCGTGATCTCCAGGTCTCGAACGATCAGACCACCATGTTCGCTCATGCTCGCCTCCGTTGGGTTGGGTCGCCGATGTCGCGAAGCCCGTCGGCAATCAGATTCATGCCCACCACAAGAACCACCAACAGAATGCCGGGGGCGATAGCTCCCAGCGGTGCGGTGTACACGGTGGCCTGGGCCTGCTGCAGGAGCGCACCCCACGAAGCATTGGGTGGCGGAGCCCCAAGCCCGAGATAGGAGAGGCTCGCCTCGGCGAGAACGGCGGCCCCGAATTGGATCGCGAGGCTCACAACAACCGTCTGCCAAATATTTGGCAAAATGTGTCGCCCGACGATGCTGGGCCATCCCGAACCCGAGGTTCGTGCCGCCGTTATGTAGTCCTGGCCCAGAACACGCTTCACAAGAATTCGCACCAGCCTGGCGACGATGGAACTCATTGCAAGCCCAATGGCAAAAACAGCCGAACCGAGCGACGCACCCTGGGCGGCAATGATGAGCATCGCCAAAAGAAGTGTCGGAAAGGCAATGAGGATGTCGAGAACTGCAGCGAGAGTGTCATCCAGCCAGCGCGTGGCAAACGCCGCAAGCAGCCCCAGCGGGATGCCGACAACAGCCCCGATCAAAACCGAACCACCGCCAGCTACCAGGGCAATCTGCGCGCCAATCATCAATCGGGTGAGCATGTCGCGACCAAGTTGGTCCGTTCCCGCCCAGTGCGCAAGCGAAGGCGATGTGAGCCGGCCACCGCTCAAGTCGCTGGGATCGTAGGGCTGGTAAACCAGGGATACAAGGGCGATGGTCACAATCAACCCCACGCAGATCAGCCCCGCAATCAAGGAGGCTGAGCGGCGGCGCGAACGCGGCGCTGGAGTCGCTGACGTTGCCAGAGTTGTTCCGTTTTGGCGTTCTCTTTTAAAAGTGCTCACTGTGCCGTCACCTCGCGCGCTGTGTTCCTGGCAACGGAGGTGCTATGAACGGAGCGGCCGCCAGGGGCGCCGCGACCAGTGGAGCCGCCACGAAGACGAGGGTCAATGAGGCGTTGGGCAACATCCGCCATGAAACCGACGATCAAAACGAGGAAGGTACTGACGAGGAGTACTCCTTGAATGACCGGATAGTCGTGTTGAGCAATCCCCGTCAGCAGCATGTTGCCGAGACCCGGAAGTGCAAAGACACTCTCGACCACGACAGCTCCGAGAAAAGTCGACGCCAACTCTATTCCGAGAATTGAGACGACGGGCACAGCTCCATTGCGCACACCGTGGTGCCACATGGCTGACGGAAAACTGGAACCGAGCGAGCGGGCGGTGCGCAAATAGTCACTGCCAAGCACGTCCAGGGTCGCCGATCGCACATAACGAGTAATCGACGCTGACATCACAATGGTGACGGTAAGCACGGGAAGAAGGAGCGAGCGCATAGCGTCAAGTGGATTAGCCCAGTCACTCTGCGGAAAACCGCCAGCGGGGAGCGCCCGCAACGACAGCGCGAAGAACGAGATGAGCAGAATACCGATCCAGAACACAGGAACGGCCAATCCGAACTGAGAGACCCCCGACAGCGCTATTCCATACCAGCGGTTGGAACGACGGGCTGCGATGTAACCCACGGGAACGGCAATGACTACAGCCAGCACGAAAGAGATGAGGGTAAGAGGAATCGTGACCACGAGGCGCGAAGCGATATCCGGGCCCACCTGAACGCCACTGATGAATGACGTTCCCAGATCCAGTGTGAGAATCTGGCCGAGCCAACTCACAAACTGTTGTCCCAGTGGCAGATTAGAGCCGATGGATTCACGTGCGGCCTGAATCTGTTCCGGTGTCGCGCCCACCGACAGAAGCGCATTCGCAGGATCCCCCGGGAGGAGGCGAAGCAACGCAAAAAGAACGGCGCTCGCCAGGAACAGCGAGACGAAAAGAAAGACCAGTCTGCGGAGGAGATAAAGGGCCATGAAGGTCCAAGGCTACAGCCCCAAATCATGCCTCAAGATGCGGCGTTTTCCGGGGCTGTAGCGGATACGGCAGTTTTAGCTCTGCTTGACGATGTCGTAAACGAAGAACTGTGAGTTCAGACCGTTCAATGGGTAACCACTAACCATGGTGGATGCCACAACGATTTGAGGGTAAAGGTAGAGCCAGTCGCTTGCTGCGTCTGCCACGATGATGTCATTTGCGGCTTTCAGCTTGGCGGTCTGCCCTTCGGTCGTGTCCGACTGCTCGGCTTCGGCGATTAGCGCCGTCACCGCTGGGTTGTCATAGCCCCAGTAGAAGTCGGGGTTGCCGTAAAAGACAACGTCGCGGTCGTTTACGTGCTCCTGCAGTGTCGCTGAGAAGTCGCGGTTTTGATAGATCTTCGTGTACCACTCGTCGGGGGTGATGATGTTGATGTTGACCGTGACGCCAATGTTTGCCAGTTCGCTTTTGATGAACTCCGCGGCGGCAGGGTGGGGATCGTAGTTCGGTGTGTCGAGAGTGAATTCAAAACCGTTCGGGAAGCCTGCGTCAGCAAGCTTCTGCTGGGCCGCTGCCGGGTCGTACGGATGAACGTCGGTGAGGTCTGCGTACCAGGGGTCCGTGGGCGGAACCATTGACCCCGTCACAGAACCGTAGTCACCCCAAATGGAGTTGAGAAGTTGATCGCGGTCGATAGCCTCGGTGATGGCCTGACGAACGGCCACGTTGGTGAAGGGTTCTTGTTGGTCGTTGAAGGCCAAAAGAAGCTTGGTCGTCGAATTGCCATCATTGATTGTGTAGGCAGTGTTGTCGGCAAACTGGGACAGGGCATCCGGGCTTTGCGAACTTGTAATGATGTCAACAGCGTTGGTCAAGAGGGCGTTGTTAAGAGCCGTTGCATCCGTGTAATAGGTGAAGACAACGTCTTTATTTTTGGCAGCTGTTCCCCAGTAGCCATCGAAGCGTGCCAGGCTCAAAGAGCTTCCGTTCCGCCAGGTGTTGAGGACGTAGGGGCCCGTGCCATCCTCGGATGTCGTCAGGTCCGTCGCAAGGGCGTTGACGATCCAGACATACGTGAGGTTGTAGGTGAAGGAGATGGATTTCTCCGAGAGCGTGACAACAACGGTTCTCGCATCGGGTGTTGCTACATTTTGGATGACAGCCAAGCTGCTCTTGCGGGACGACTGAGAGGCCTCGGCCGTGACTCTTTCGATGCTGTACTTCACGTCGGCAGAGGTGAGAGCTGCGCCGGAGTGGAACGTCACGTCGCTCTGCAGGGTGAACGTGTACGTGAGGCCATCGGGTGAGACGGTGTAGCCCTGGGAAAGCAAGGGAGTGACCTCGCCCGCATCCGTCAGCTTGAAGAGGCCCTCGTAAACGTTGCCATTGAGTGCCTCTGTGACGCCTTGGCCGCCGCCACCGGTGTTATCAAGGTTCTGGGGTTCATAAACCGAACCGATGTTGATGGTGGCGTCAGCTCCGCCTGCTGAAGCCGCAGAGCCGGCGGCGCATGATGACAGTGCAAGGATAACGACGATGCCAACGGCAAGCGCCACTGATACTTTGTTTCGAGATTTCACGGTTCTCCTAGTGCTAAATAAATGGTGTGGGGATCGGGTGGCCGAGCTCGTGCAACTAGTGCAACTCGTACCCGTCAGAGAAGACGACAAGGCGTTCACCAGCGGTGACGTCCTCGGAGAATCGGTTCTGTGCCGGGGGCAACGGACAGTTGTACTCGATGGAGAATCCACACGGCGGCACAAAGGCACGATTGAAGTCAAGGATGACGGGGCCCTGCGCATCGAATCGATCTGAGGCGGATGGGCGCTCGACGAAAAGGAATCTGCCCGAACCGTAGGTGCCCCCGTCGTCGGCGGGTCGACCATTGGTGGAATCACCGAAGACAAGCAACAGAACACCTCCGTCGTCGAACGCACTTAGCCGAAACTCGTGCCCGTTGCGCACGAACGTAATGTCGCCCGGAACAGCCAACTCGCGAGAACCGCCATTGTCACGGATGTGCTCAAAAGCAATAGTCCGAGCTCCTTCAACGGGAGTGAACTCTGCTTCGATGACCCAGTCGGGGTTGTAGTCAAATGCCGTTACTGTCGAAAAGTGTTCGATTGCTGAACTTGCCGCGTCCCAGAGGCGAACACCGAATTCGGGTTGGCCAGTATCGACGTTGGAGCGTTTCAGCCGAGTGATTGTGACGCTCGAAGGGTGACCCAACAAGGCTTCCTCATCGCTGACCTCGACGCCCTCTGGTAACCATCGGGTTTGGATAAGGGAAAGATTGCCCTGTGGGGTAACGAGGGCCTGCAGCCGAGTACTGTGCCATTCTTCGTGGCTAGCGAGGGTTTGCGTGTCGAAAGTGCTCTGGTTTTTGGGGGACATGATTTATCCATCCTCCGCCGCAGGATGGCAGACACCTATTCACAAGTCCGTTTGTTGCGCTTTCTCCACGGACTACTTGATCGCGGAGCAGGCGGCGCAGAGGCCAAAAACATCGACGACGTGTTGGGCTCCCGTGAAGCCATGTTCGGCCGCAACATCTTGGGCCCACGCCTCTACGGCGTGTGCTTCGATCTCGACAGTGAGACCACAGGAACGACAGATCAGGTGGTGGTGGTGACCGCTGCTCGTGCAGGCACGAAAGAGGTTCTCGCCGTCGGGCGACTGCAGGCTGTCGGCCTCGTCGGCAGTTGCCAGGTCGGCGAGTGCCCGATACACGGTAGCTAGCCCGATGGGTGAACCACCGTCGCGGAGCACCGCGTGCAAGGCCTGAGCGCTGACAAAGCCCTCGTTACCACTGAGCGCTTCCCGCACAGCCTCGCGCTGCCACGTGTTGCGCTTGGCAGCGGTCGTCATGCTGACATATCCGTAATCATGCTCATGCTCGTGCTCCCAACCGCACCCGGTTAATTCCGAGGGCAATTAAGAAGATACCCGCCGCGACCAGTGCCACGCTCGCTCCGGCGCTCACGGCCCAGACGCGCGAGATCGTGAGCCCCAGCAATCCCGAGGCAACACCAAGCGCCGGGGCAACAAACAACATGGTCGTCGCTTTAGAGGTCAAGAGGCGCGCGGCCGCTGGGGGCGCGGCAATCAAAGAGATGGCCAAAATCGCGCCCACGGCAGGTAATGCGGCAATCACCGTCAGAGTGGTGAGCAGCAGCAGCAAGACATCCATGGCTGTCTCGCTAAAGCCGGCGGCGCGATAGCCACGCGGGTCAAATACCGCAAAAATCAACTGCTTACCCGCAATCAAAAGTACGACCACCGTGATGGCCAGGGCAATAGCAGCGAAGAGGGCGTCGGTCCACGATGACGCCAAGACCGATCCGAAAAGAAAGCTCTCAATGTTGATGGGAATGTTGGGGTTGAGCGCCTGAAGCAAAACCCCGAGGGCGAAGCCCGCCGTGAGCATCACACCGGATGCGGCTTGCACCCCCTGCCCTTGCACGCGCCCCAGCAACGCCAGCACACCTACCAACACCAAGCTTGCCACGGCCGCGCCGATTTGAATGTTGATACCTGCAATAGCTGCAATAACAGCTCCGGGAAAAGTTGCGTGCGTCAAGGCCTGCGCGAAGAGCACCCGGCGACGCAGCACAACGAAGGTGCCGACGAGTCCGCTCAGAGCACCAACGAGAGTGAGCACAATCATTGCGCGATCGAAGTAGCTCATCGTCGGATCCCTCGCCACGCCAACATGAGCAGGTATCCCAGCACGAAGAAGAGCACGACGGTGGCGCCTCCGGGAATGGCGACTACGGCACTGACAGACAACCCGAAAGCCGCGGCTAGGCCGAACCACGACGCGACCATGGCGAATCCGGCAGAGACGACGAAAAGCAAGCCGAGACGGCGGGTAGCCAACCGTGCCACCGCCCCCGGAACGATAAGGACCGCCAACACGAGGAGGTTTCCAACCGCGCTTGACGCTGCCACAACCACGAGCGCGATGGCGACGTTGAGCGTCAAATTGATCACGAGGGGACGATAACCAGCTGCCTGGACTGCCGAGCGATCGAAGGCCAAGAAAAGCTGACCGCGAAATGTCACCGTCACGAGGAGGAGGGCAACGAGAGCGACAACCGAGGTGACGACTACTTCGGTTGTCGTCACCGTCAGAAGGCGGCCAAAAAGTAGGGATTCCAGTTGCCCGGAGTAGTCACTTGAGCGCGAAACAAAAATGACACCCATGCTAAACATGGCCGTGAGCACGATAGCAATAGTCGCATCGGAGCTGACGCGTCTGTTGGAAAGCAAGGTAAGCGCGACCGCCGCCGCTACCGCAGCAATCAAAGCCCCCACGTAAAGTCCATCTCGACCGCCAAGAACGAATCCCGCGGCAATGCCGGGAAAGACGGCGTGGGTGAGGCCGTCCGATAGGAATTCGAGCCCGCGCAGGTTGATGAACACGCCGATAACACCGGCCGCAAGACTCAACACCAGCAACACAATAAGCGCCCGTCCCATGAAAGGCAGGGCGAAGGCCGTTGTGAAAGAGTCGAGAAATGTCATTCTTAGTGACCGTCGTGGCCTGGCAAAACTACGGTGTGCTCGTCGACCTCGACCTGAACGCCGCTGAAAGCTGCCTGCAGGTTTTCCAGAGTGAGAACCTCAGAAAGCGAGCCGAAGGCAATTTGTGTTCCATTGACCAAGAGAATCTTGTCGCAGACTTCACGCGCCAACACCAGATCATGCGTGGTCAGCAAAATTGTAACCCCCTGGTCTTTGAGCGATCGGATGGTCTCCACGAGCGCATCACGGTTGGGTTGATCGAGGCCGTTGAACGGCTCATCGAGAAGAAGCATGTGGGGGTTGGTGGCGAGTGCGCGCGCCAAGAGACCACGCTGCTGTTGGCCGCCCGAGAGAAGTCCGAATCTGTTTTTTGCGAGGGAAGTAAGGCCCGTCATGCGCAAGGCTTCTACAACGGCAGCGCGGTCGGCCCGGGCGGGTAAACGCCACCAGCCCATGCGGCGGTAGCGGCCCATCATGACAACCTGTTCTAGCGACACAGGAAATTCTGGATCTACATCTTCTCTCTGCGGAAGGTACCCCAACCAGCGGGCCGTCTCAGCAGATCGGTCGACTCCGAATACCTGCATAGTTCCTGCGGTGACAGGCAACAGCCCGAGAACCCCTTTAAGGAATGTGGATTTACCCGATCCGTTCGGACCGATCAGCGCCAAGGCTTCGCCCTCGAAGACGGCCAGATTTACCTCGTCGAGTGCCACATCTTTTCCGTACGAAAAGGCGGCGCCCGTGAGCTCAAGAGCCACTGACGCCACCGGAGTGTTCACAACGTTCATAAAGAAAGTGTGGCAGGAAGTGGCAATGCTTCGTAGCCCCACGAATCCATGAGCATGGTCACGTTATGGATGGTGGAAGAAAGGTATGTCTCGCCGGGTGAACCTGGGGCGCCCAATGAGTCCGAATACAGGGCATCTTCACCGGAGTAAACAATAACCCCGGCCTCCTGGGCAATGGTCTCCGCCAGTTTGGGTGAAATGGACGTTTCGGAGAAGACTGCCTTTGCTCCAGATTCTTCAATGGCGGCAATCAATGTGTCGAGCTCAGCGGCGCTGGGTTCAGCGTTGTCGTCGAGGCTCGGGATGATGGAGCCCACGAACGTGATGCCATACGCGTTGTAGAAGTACGTAAAGGCATCGTGGTTGGAGACAAGCAAACGCTCGTCAAGGGGTACCTGATCAATGCTGGCTGTTGCCCAGTCGTTCAGCGCGGTGAGCTGCTCAACGTAGGTGGCAGCGTTGGTCTCAAAGGCGGAGGATTGTGTGGGATCCGCGACGGCGAAGCCGGCTTCGATGTTGTTGACCATAAGAATAGCGTTGGCCGGGTTGGTCCAAATGTGCGGATCGTTGGCACCGTGGTCATGGGCTTCTTCGTCGGCATGGGCGGCATCTTCTTCAGCATGATCACCGTCTGTTTCTCCAGCAGCAAGCAGGGTTACGCCGGTCGACGAGTCAATGACGGTGCCATCAAATCCGGATGCGGCAATGGCGTCGTCAAGCCAAGATTCGAGGTCGACTCCGCTGGTGACCAGCACGTCAGCAGCTCCGAGGTCAAGGAGGTTCTTGGCTGACGGATCAAAACCATGCACGCTTTGGTTGGCTTGAACCAGCCCCGTGACAGTGCCCGCGGAGCCGGCTACCTGGCGTGAGAAGTCAGCGACTTGAGTGGTGGTGGCCACAATGGCAAGTGAATCAGACGGCGTGGACGAAGCTGCGGGGGTGCATCCACTGAGCGCAAGCACGGTACCCACTGCTGCGACGAGTGCCGTTGCGACGACGGCGGCTTTCTTGTTGTGTGAAGTCATGTGACAAACTTAGGCTTATTGATAATGATTGTCAATATGAGTAACGCTCTGAGCGAAAAAGCGGCGTGACGCGTAACATGACTTCGTGGCTGTTCCCAAGATCCTTCTGTATTACGCGTTCACCCCGCTGGCTGACCCCGACGCTATTCGGCTGTGGCAGCGTGACCTGTGCGAGTCACTAAACCTGCGCGGGCGGATCCTCATTTCTCAGCACGGCATTAATGGCACCGTGGGCGGCGACCTGCCCAACATGAAACGTTACCTGCGCAAGACCCGTGAATTCGCGGGATTCAAAGAGATAGATGCCAAGTGGAGCGAGGGCACAGCCATCGACGCCGATGGCTTCAGCACTGATTTTCCGCGGCTGAGCGTCAAGACACGTGATGAAATTGTGAGCTTCGGGGTTCCCGATGAAATTGCCGTCGACGGTGCAGGCATCGTTGGTGGTGGAACCATGCTGAACGCCGACTCTCTCGATGCGCTTGTCGCCGATCGCGGCGACGATGTCGTGTTCTTTGACGGACGAAACGCCTTCGAAGCGGAGATCGGGCGCTTTCGCGATGCCGTTGTTCCCGATGTAGGCACCACCCACGACTTCATTGCCGAGCTCGAGAGCGGCAAGTACGACCACCTCAAAGACAAGCCCGTCGTCACATACTGCACGGGCGGTATTCGCTGCGAGGTACTCACCCCCCTCATGAAAGCGCGAGGATTCTCCGAGGTCTACCAACTCGATGGCGGCATCGTGCGCTACGGGGAGGCACGCGGCAATGACGGCCTGTGGGACGGGTCGCTCTATGTTTTCGACCAGCGCATGTCGATTGATTTTGCTCCGGGAGCTGCCGTTCTGGGCACCTGCGTCAGCTGTGCAGCATCAACCAAAAACATGATGAACTGCGTCGATCTTGCGTGTCGCGAGAAGCTCGTTGTGTGCGCCGACTGCGTGGATCAGCAGATCAC
>JBLHYZ010000006.1:0-14852 GCA_047631115.1 Alpinimonas sp.
ACGCTGAACATGGCGGGCATAACGGGCATAACGATCATGTAGGCCAGTTTCGAAGAATGTTTTGGATCATGCTGGTCATTGCCGTGCCGGTGGTTGTCTTCAGCGACATGTTCGCCATGATTCTTGGCTATGAATTGCCGGCAGTACCTTTCGTGGCGTGGATCTCACCGGTGTTGGGAACGGTGATGTATTTCTGGGGAGGCCGGCCGTTTCTCACCGGCGCCGTGACAGAGCTAAAAGCCCGCAAGCCAGGCATGATGTTGCTGATCGCCCTCGCCATCACCGTTGCTTTCCTCGCTTCATGGGGCGCCAGTCTCGGGTTGCTGGATCATGGGCTCGATTTCTGGTGGGAATTAGCCCTCCTCGTCGTGATCATGTTGTTGGGGCACTGGATTGAGATGCGCTCGCTTGCCCAGACCACCTCGTCGCTGGAATCGCTCGCCGCGCTCCTTCCGGATGAAGCGGACCGGGTCGTGGGAGACAGTACGGAGAGCGTCCCTCCGTCGGACCTCGTGGTGGGGGATCTTGTTCTGGTGCGCCCGGGTGGGCGCGTACCGGCAGACGGTGACGTCACTGAGGGCAGCGCCGCCGTCGACGAATCGATGATCACCGGGGAGTCGGTTGCCGTGACGCGAGGCATCGGATCCCACGTCGTCGCTGGTACTGTCGCCACGGACAACGCCCTGCGCGTGCGGGTAACGGCGGTAGGCGAGGAGACCGCATTAGCGGGAATCCAACGACTCGTGAGCGAAGCTCAAAACTCTTCGTCCAAAGCCCAGCGCCTTGCCGATACTGCTGCCGGCTGGCTCTTCTGGTTCGCCCTCGGTTCTGCGGCCATCACGGCCATCGTATGGACGGCTCTGGGAACCCCAGATGACGCGGTCATCCGAACCATCACCGTTCTGGTTATTGCATGTCCGCATGCTTTGGGGCTCGCGATTCCTCTCGTGGTCTCAATCGCGACGGAACGTGCCGCGAAAGGGGGTGTGCTGATTAAAGATCGTCTCGCCCTTGAAGGCATGCGCAACGTGAACTCCGTTCTTTTCGACAAGACGGGGACCCTCACAAAAGGCCAGCCCGTCGTCTCGAAAGTGGCGGTTGTCGCTGGAGTTTCTGACGATGAGTTGCTGTCATGGGCAGCGGCGGTTGAGGGCGACAGCGAACATCCGCTTGCACGAGCCATCGTCACCGCAGCCACTGAGCGCAACGTCAAACGCCTTAGTGCAACAGAGTTTCAGTCTTCTGCCGCTGTCGGTGTCACCGGGAAAATCGGCGACAATATCTTTGACGTTGGGGGGCCGAGCCTGTTGGCGGAACACAAAGCGTCACCTCTCACCGAGACGTCCGCGTGGGAAAAAGACGGGGAGACCATCCTGCACGTTCTCCGCGATGGCATTGTCGTCGGGGCCATCGGACTGGCCGATGAGATCAGGCCAGAATCGAAGCAGGCCGTCGATGCCCTCCATGCACTGGGCATTCAGGTCGTCATGATTACCGGAGACGCCGAGGCCGTGGCCCACTCTGTGGCAACCCAACTCGGGATCGATCGCGTCTTCGCGGGGGTCCATCCTGAGGATAAAGCGGCCAAGGTCGTGGAGCTCCAAGAGGAAGGGCAAAAAGTCGCCATGGTCGGTGACGGGGTCAACGATGCCCCTGCCCTTGCCCAGGCAGATGTAGGAATCGCAATTGGGGCCGGCACCGATGTCGCCATTGCCTCGGCCGGCGTGATACTGGCGAGCAATGACCCCCGGTCGGTTCTGTCGGTCATTGAGTTGTCGCGCAAGAGCTATCGCAAGATGACGCAGAATCTCTGGTGGGCCGCCGGATACAACATCATTGCGGTGCCGCTCGCGGCAGGTGTGCTTGCGCCCATCGGGTTTATTTTGCCCATGGCAGTTGGTGCCGTTCTGATGTCTATTTCGACCGTCGTGGTTGCCCTCAATGCACAGCTGCTCCGACGCCTCGATCTACGCCCCGAGGTCAGTGCTTAAGTCAGTGCCTGAGCCCGCAACGGTCCGAGATCCGCTTGTGACGAATTCAGCGAAACTCCAGCAGGGCCCTTCGTAGAATAGTCACATGGATACTCGTCGCGAAAAAAGCCCTCTTGAGGTCATTAGCGACTATGTGCCCAGCGGAGATCAGCCCACCGCCATTGCCGACCTGACACGTCGCATCAACGCTGGAGAGACCGATATCGTTCTGCTCGGTGCCACGGGAACGGGTAAATCGGCAACCACCGCCTGGCTGATTGAGGCCGTCAACCGCCCCACACTCGTTCTGGCACACAATAAGACGCTCGCCGCCCAGCTCGCCACCGAGTTCCGAGAGCTCATGCCCAACAACGCCGTCGAGTACTTCGTCTCGTACTATGACTATTACCAGCCCGAGGCCTACGTTCCGCAAACAGATACCTTCATCGAAAAGGACTCCTCGATTAACTCCGAGGTGGAGCGGCTGCGCCACTCGACCACAAACTCTCTGCTCACTAGACGCGATGTCATCGTGGTCTCCACCGTCTCCTGCATTTACGGCCTGGGTGCGCCCGAAGAGTATCTGAACGCGATGGTCAGCCTGAACGTGGGGGATCGCATAGGCCGAGACGACCTCATCCGCCGCTTTGTTGCCATGCAATACCAGCGAAACGACATCGACTTCTCTCGCGGCAACTTTCGCGTTCGCGGCGACACCATTGAAATCATCCCCATGTATGAGGAACTTGCCATTCGCATCGAGTTTTTCGGGGATGAAATAGAAGCCTTGTACAGCCTGCATTCGCTCACCGGAGATGTTGTCGAGAAGCTTGAGTTTGTCTCCGTCTTTCCCGGGTCGCACTACGTTGCCAATCCCGACATCATGCAACGCGCCGTCGTCACAATCCGTGCCGAGATGGAAGAGCGAGTGGGCATTCTTGAAAAAGAAGGCAAGCTCCTGGAGGCTCAGCGCATCCGCATGCGCACCACCTTTGACCTCGAAATGATGGAGCAGATTGGGTTCTGTTCGGGTATCGAAAACTACTCTCGCCATATCGACGTGCGCGAGCCTGGCGAGGCTCCCAAGTGTCTCCTCGATTATTTTCCGGATGATTTTCTCTGCGTCATCGATGAATCCCACGTTACTGTTCCCCAAATTGGGGCCATGCACGCCGGTGACGCATCTCGCAAGCGAACTCTCGTCGAGCACGGTTTCCGCCTCCCCAGTGCCCTCGATAACCGTCCGCTTCGGTTCGACGAGTTCAAAGAGCGCGTCGGTCAGACCGTCTATCTTTCGGCAACGCCGGGCAAGTTTGAGATGGAAATTGCCGACGGCGTCGTTGAGCAGATTATTCGTCCGACCGGTCTGATTGACCCCCAGGTCGTGGTCAAGCCTTCCAAAGGGCAGATTGACGACTTGCTTGAGCAGATTCGCGTACGCGCGGCCAAGGACGAACGCATTCTCGTCACCACCCTCACCAAGAAAATGGCGGAGGAACTCACGGACTTCCTCACCGAGGCCGGTGTGCGCGTGCGCTATCTCCATTCCGATGTGGACACCTTGCGCCGCGTCGAGCTGCTCACCGAACTGCGCCAGGGCGTCTATGACGTTCTGGTAGGTATCAACCTGCTGCGTGAGGGACTAGACCTTCCCGAAGTTTCGCTCGTTGCCATTTTGGATGCCGACAAAGAGGGCTTTCTCCGTTCGGCAACTTCTCTCATCCAGACCATCGGTCGCGCAGCACGAAACGTTTCGGGCGAGGTGCACATGTACGCCGATGTGATGACGAGGTCAATGACCTTGGCGATCGATGAGACCAATCGTCGTCGCGAACGTCAAGTTGCCTACAACACCGAACATGGCATCGATCCCCAACCTCTGCGCAAGAAGATTGCCGACATCACTGCGATGCTGTCTCGCGAGGATGCCGACACGGCAGATCTGCTGGCGCGTTCCAGTGGTTCGGGCAAAAACAAATCCGGTGGCGGCAAGAGTGCTCCCATTCGCACGGGCATCGGTCAAGCCGGTGCGCGGGAATTAGAAGGAATCATCTCGGATTTGAACACCCAAATGCTGGAGGCGGCCGCTCAACTGAAGTTCGAGCTGGCTGCCCGGTTGCGGGATGAAGTTTCGGAAATGAAACGCGAACTGCGCCAGATCGAGAAGGCTGGCCATGCCTAGAAAGAAGACCAGCCCTGCCTGAGACAGTGTCTTTACCCTCGTAGAATTGAGCGGTGTCGATCTCGAAGGTACCCTCTCATTCCACGCTCAGCGTCAAAGGCGCCAGGGTTCACAATCTACAAAACGTGGATCTCGAGATTCCTCGTGATTCTCTCGTTGTTTTCACGGGACTGTCGGGTTCTGGCAAGTCATCGCTTGCGTTCGACACCATTTTCGCTGAGGGCCAGCGCCGCTATGTTGAGTCTCTCTCGGCCTACGCGAGGCAGTTCCTCGGCCAAGTCGATCGCCCCGATGTTGATTTCATTGAGGGCCTCAGTCCAGCGGTCTCGATAGACCAGAAATCGACCAATCGCAACCCCCGGTCAACGGTCGGAACCATCACCGAAATTTACGACTACATGCGGCTCCTCTGGGCCCGCATCGGCATCCCGCATTGCCCCGAGTGCGGTGAGAAAATTCAGGCACAGTCCGTGCAGCAGATCGCCGATCACCTCATGGAGCTCCAACCGGATACTCGCTATCAAGTTGTCGCCCCCATCGTCAGCCAGAAGAAGGGTGAGTTTGTTGAGCTCTTCGCTGAACTTGCCGCAGGCGGTTACGCCCGCGCTCTCGTTGACGGTGACCAAATCCAGCTGAGCGCACCCCCGACGCTGAAGAAGAGCTTCAAACATGACATTTCGGTCATTGTTGACAGGCTCGTCGCTGGCCCCGAATTACTTTCCCGCCTTACTGATTCGCTCGAGACTGCCCTCAAGCTATCGAGCGGAACGGTCATGATTAACTTCATTGACGAGGAGGGTGACGACGCCTGGCTCTCCTTCTCCGAAAAGCTTTCCTGCCCCAACAATCACCCCATCTCTGTAGCGGAGTTCGAGCCACGAACGTTCTCGTTTAACGCGCCGTTCGGCTCGTGCCCCACGTGTTCCGGGCTCGGTACGCGCATGTCCGTAGACGAAGACCTGCTGCTCGGCGACCCCGAGTTCAGTGTTAACGAGGGCGTCATCATTCCGTGGGCAACCCAAGGCAAAGGCCTGTTTCAGTACTACGAGAAGCTGCTGACCGGACTGGCCGATGACCTTGATTTCTCGCTCGACACCCCCTGGAACAAGCTGACCGCAGGGGTGCGCACCGCCGTCATGAACGGCAACAACTTCAATGTGAAGGTGCGCTGGAAGAATCGTTACGGTCGCGAGGTTGCCTATAGCTCAGGCTTCGAGGGTGTTGTTCCCTACATTGAGCGCCAGTACCTTCAAGCCGAGACGGATGTCCAGCGTGCTCGATGGGCAGAGTACCTCCGCGAAGTTCCGTGTATTGACTGTGGTGGCAAACGTCTGCGTCCTGAAGTCTTGGCCGTGCTCATCAATAACAAATCCATTGCCGACATCGCGGAGATCCCCCTGACCGATGCCCGATCGTTCATGGATGCGCTCACGCTCACCGACCGTGAAGCTCACATTGCCGCGCAGGTCCTTCGCGAGATTCGCGCCCGCCTCGACTTCTTGATTGAAGTAGGCCTCACCTATCTCAACCTTGCGCGCGCAGCCGGCTCGCTGTCTGGTGGCGAGGCTCAACGCATTCGCTTGGCAACACAAATTGGCTCGGGCCTCACCGGCGTGCTCTACGTATTGGACGAGCCCAGCATTGGGTTGCACCAGCGTGACAATCGACGCCTTATCGACACGCTTCTCAAGCTTCGCGATCTTGGAAATACGCTGATCGTCGTCGAACACGACGAGGACACCATACAGACGGCCGACTGGATTGTTGATATCGGCCCCGGAGCGGGAGTCAACGGCGGCAAGGTTGTGCACTCGGGGGACTACGAGTCTCTTCTGAAGAACACAGAGTCCCTCACCGCCGACTACATTTCGGGCCGCAAATCGATTGCCATTCCGGCCACACGGCGCCAAGCCGATCCCGGCCGCGAGATCACCGTCATTGGCGCTGAAGCAAACAACCTGCGCAAAGTCACGGCCACGTTCCCCCTCGGTCTCTTCGTTGCGGTCACCGGCGTTTCGGGTTCGGGCAAATCCTCTCTGATCAATGACATTTTGTATAAGGTACTGGCCAACAAGCTCAACGGAGCACGCACAGTAGCCGGCAAGCACACCCGCGTCACGGGACTCGAAAACCTCGACAAGGTGATCCATGTGGATCAGAACCCTATTGGGCGCACCCCGAGATCGAACCCCGCAACGTACACGGGAGTCTTTGACAAGATCCGCACCCTGTTCTCGGAAACCACTGAGTCAAAGACACGCGGTTATCTGCCCGGTCGCTACAGCTTCAATGTCAAAGGTGGTCGCTGCGAGGCCTGCTCGGGTGACGGAACGATCAAAATTGAGATGAACTTTTTGCCCGACGTCTACGTGGATTGCGATGTGTGCCACGGCGCCCGTTACAACCGCGACACGCTTCAGGTGAAATACAAGGGCAAGAACATTGCCGAAGTGCTGAACATGCCCATTAGCGAGGCGGCGGACTTCTTTGAGCCCATCTCCTCAATTCACCGGTTCTTGCTCACACTCGTTGAGGTTGGTCTCGGTTACGTGCGGCTGGGCCAAAGTGCCACGACGCTCTCTGGTGGCGAAGCCCAGCGCGTAAAACTCGCCACAGAACTTCAGAAACGTTCCAACGGACGCAGCGTCTATGTGCTCGACGAGCCAACCACGGGTCTGCACTTTGAAGATGTTCGCAAATTGTTGCTGGTCTTGAATTCCTTGGTCGAAAAAGGTAACACCGTGATTGTCATCGAACACAATCTTGATGTCATCAAGAGTGCCGACTGGATCATAGACATGGGGCCAGAAGGCGGTGCTGGCGGCGGCCAGATTATCGCGGTGGGAACGCCCGAGACGGTTGCTAAGTCAAAGAAAAGCCACACGGCGACATTCCTGCGCGAGATTCTCAAGGTCTAGAAGCGCCCATGGCAGACATGCTGAGCTACCGGCCCAAGACCGGAGATATCCCAACCAACCCAGGTGTTTATCGGTTTAGGGACGCGACAACAAGAATTCTCTATGTCGGCAAAGCGAAGAATCTCCGCTCCCGTCTCACCAGTTACTTTGCGCCGCTTGAAACCCTCCATGAACGTACTCGTCGCATGGTGACATCAGCTGCTAGCGTGGAGTGGACGGTTGTGGGTACCGAGTTCGAGGCCCTCCAGCTGGAGTTCACCTGGATCAAAGAGTTCGACCCACCTTTCAACATCCAGTTTCGTGACGACAAGTCATACCCTTACTTGGCCCTCACTCTCGGCGAGAAGGTTCCCCGAGTTCTCATCACCCGCAATCGCAAGATTCCAAACGCCCGATACTTTGGACCTTATACAAAGACGTGGGCGATTAGAGAAACCCTTGATCTCATCCTGCCGGTTTTCCCCATGCGGAGTTGTAGCGACGGCGTTTACACAAAGGCTGCCGCAGCAAAACGCCCCTGCCTCTTAGGCGATATTGGCCGATGCGCTGCACCGTGCGCTGACCGTGTCACCCCGGAGGAGCATCGCTCCATCGCACTTGATCTGGCATCGTTCATGGGCGGCAAGAACGATGCCCACCTCAAAACCCTGAAACAAAAGATGTTTGCGGCGTCGGAGAATCAAGACTACGAGGGGGCCGGAAAGTATCGCGACAATATTCATGCTCTCGAGACGGTTGCCTCAAAAAGTTCTGTTGTACTTTCCGACGACGTGGATACCGACGTCTTCGGCCTTGCGCGAGACGAGCTGTCCGCAGCGGTTCAGCAGTTCATCGTTCGCGGTGGCCGCGTTCGTGGTGTGAGGTCATGGACGGTAGACATCGCTTTAGACGTCGACGATGGTGAACTCGTAGACAATATGCTCCGCGCAGCATATGAGTCTGAGGACGCGCCGCCACGAGAGATCATTGTTCCGCTGCTGCCTGATGACGAAGATGCTGTCCGCGACTGGCTGACCGAGATTCGTCGTGAACGGACTCGGGAGACCAGGGCCGCTCGGGTGAAACTCCGTGTCGCTGCACGCGGTGATCTTGCCTCCCTCGCAGCCACCGTTGAGCAAAACGCCAAACACGCGCTCATGCTTTTCAAAACGCGACGCAGCGCAGACTACATTTCCCGAAGCAAAGCGTTAGCCGAACTCGAGGTTGCCCTCGGTTTGCCTGCCTCGCCCCTTCGCATTGAATGCTTTGACGTTTCGCATTTGTCAGGAACGCGCATTGTGGCTTCCATGGTGGTTTTTGAAGATGGACTTGCGAAGAAGGCTGACTACAGAAAGTTCGCCATTGCCGAGGCCCGGGATGACACGGACGCCATGCACCAAGTTCTCACCCGTCGACTGGCCTACCTGACAGGTGCAGATCAGGACCCAGAGGCTCCCCTGGCAAGCGGCGAGATCGATCCTCTCGCAGATGGTGACATCGTCACCGCACTGCCAAAAAAGAAATCTTTTGCGTACCCACCCGGCCTCCTCATTGTGGACGGAGGCCAGCCGCAAGTCAATGCTGCCAAACGAGCACTGACAGAGGCTGGGTTGGGTCACATTCCCCTCGTAGGTCTTGCCAAGCGACTCGAAGAAGTTTGGATCTCGGGGGAGTCGTATCCCATCATTTTGCCCCGCAACTCAGAAGGCCTCTTTCTGTTGCAGCAGGTTCGCGATGAGGCTCACCGTTTTGCCATTTCTTTTCAACGAACGAGCCGCAGACGTGACATCAACACCGTTCTTTCGGATATTCCCGGCCTCGGCCCGACTCGCATCAAAAAATTGTTGTCACATTTTGGCTCCGTCACGATGCTAAAAAAAGCTTCTGTTGAAGAAATCACGCTGTTGCCGGGAATCAGCGAGGCTCTTGCTGAAACCATCAAGGCGGCCTTGAAGGCTTGAGTAGCCCGGGCGTGTCGCCAATGGGTATTGTTATACGACACGCCGAACAAGACAAGGGTGGCTATGCCTGAAACGACTAACGCCGAACAAGAGGTGCTTATTGTTACGGGCATGTCTGGTGCAGGTCGCTCCACGGTAGGAAACGCCTTAGAAGACCTCGGTTGGTACGTTGTTGACAACCTCCCACCGCAGATGCTTCGGCCTTTGGTAGAGCTTGCGGAAAAAGCGGGAACGAACCTTCCTAAGATTGCCGCAGTGGTAGATGTTCGTGGCCGCAACCTCTTCGCTGACCTCCAAGAGATCATTCGATCAATCCGAACAGGTACAAAACTGCGGATTCTTTTTCTCGACGCCACTGATGAATCACTTGTTCGACGTTTTGAGTCTGTACGTCGACCGCACCCACTTCAAGGCGATGGAACCATCATCGATGGAATCCTCGCTGAACGCTCACGCATGCGCGAAATGCGCGAGAACAGCGACATGGTGATTGACACCAGCAATCTCAATATTCACCAGTTGGCCACCAGCATCACCGAGACCTTTGCCGAGGAAGACGCCGCCGGCGTGCGACTAACACTCATGAGCTTTGGCTTTAAGTATGGAAATCCCACGGACGTGGATTTGGTCGCCGACGGTCGTTTTTTGCCCAATCCTTTCTGGATGCCCGAGCTTCGAGCGTTCACTGGTTTGGATCAGGAAGTTTCCGATTACGTGCTTTCTCAGCCCGGAGCCAAAGAGTTTGTGCGCGACTATGCAGCAGCGCTCGTTCCTGTTATGGCCGGTTACCAGCGTGAAAATAAGCGTCACGCGACAATTGCCATCGGCTGCACGGGCGGAAAGCATCGCTCGGTTGCCCTGACCCAGGCACTGGCAATAGAGATGGCAAAGATTCCTGGCGTCGCTGTTCGCATCAAACATCGCGACCTCGGTCGCGAATAGTTTTTTTACGTTGGTGAGGCCCCGATCGCTTTGCACGCCATGGGGCACCATCCAACAAGCAAGTTATCTAGTCGGTTAGGAAGAGGAAAATAGCGTGGGTTTAACAGACAGCGTCAAGCAAGAGCTGAGTACCGTTGGCGCGGGGAAAACGAGTGTTCGCACGGCAGAATTGGCGACTATTTTGCGTTTTGCCGGAGGACTGCACACAATTTCTGGCCGAATTGCGGTGGAAGCCGAGCTTGATTCGCAGGAACTTGCGACGCGCGTTCGTAAGGACCTCGCCGAAATCTACGGCGTGCGCAGTGAAGGCAAGATTTCTTCGAACTCTGGAGCAAAGACGGCGCCAACCTACCTTGTGCGCGTTGTCGAAGGCGGCGAGACCTTGGCTCGACAAACGGGTCTTTTGGATGCACGTCGACGCCCGATTCGGGGTTTACCAAACAAGCTGACGACCGGCAACCTCGAAGACCTATCCGCTATTTGGCGGGGAGCTTTCCTTGCCGCCGGGAGCCTCACCGATCCTGGTCGCTCAGCTGCACTAGAAATTGTCTGCCCCACCAACGAAGCGGCCATGGCTCTTGTTGGCGCAGCGAACCGCTTGCGCATTGCAGCCAAGGCACGCGAAGTTCGTGGCGTGCACCGTGTTGTTATCCGTGAGGACGACGCCATCAGTGCTGTTCTCACGATCATGGGTGCCAAAGAAACCGTTCACAAGTGGGAGGAGTTACGTCAGCGCAGAGAAGTCCGGGCGACGGCTAATCGGCTCGTCAACTTTGATGACGCAAACCTCCGCCGATCGGCGCAGGCAGCTGTTGCCGCATGCGCTCGCGTAGCACGGGCCCTCGAGATTTTGGGAGATGACATCCCCGATCACCTCAAATACGCCGGCGCCTTGCGCCTCAACTTTCGTGATGCCAGCCTCGACGAACTCGGTCACCACGCTGACCCACCCATGACCAAGGACGCTGTTGCTGGTCGCATCCGCCGACTACTCGCCATGGCCGACAAGCGGGCAACCGAGCTCGGCGTAGATGGCACAGAGTCTGCTGTGCCCGACGACTTCGACGTGGAATAACACCTGCAACACGGGTAAACTTGGCAGGTGGCCGGCGATTATTGCGTCTGGCGCACTGACTCTCAATCAAGGAGATATTACTGTGGCTACTTACTCGCTACCGGAACTAACCTACGACTACTCCGCTCTTGCACCGCACATCAGCGCGACCATCATGGAGTTGCACCACAGCAAGCATCACAAGGCGTACGTTGACGGCGCGAACACCGCCCTCGACAAACTAGCCGAAGCCCGTGAAACCGGAGATTTCGGGAACATCAATAAGCTTCAAAAGGATCTTGCTTTCCACCTCGGTGGACACACGAACCACTCAATCTTCTGGAAAAACCTCACCCCTGACTCAGAAGAGCGCCCCTCTGGCGAGCTCGCTGCCGCCATCGATGAGTACTTTGGTTCCTTCGAGAAGTTCCGCTCTCACTTCAATGCTGCCGCTCTTGGGCTGCAAGGTTCTGGCTGGGCTTTTCTTGCGTACGATGCCGTCGGAAAGCAGCTCATTATTGAGCAGCTCTTCGATCAGCAGGGCAACATCGCTGCCGGCACCGTTCCTCTTCTCATGCTCGACATGTGGGAACACGCCTTCTACCTGGACTACAAGAACGTGAAGGGTGACTACGTCGCGGCCTTCTGGAACATCATCAACTGGGCAGATGTTTCTGCCCGTTTCGAAGCGTCACGCAAGGGTGCATCAAGCGTCCTGCTATTCTCGTAACGAGGCATGGGCGTCCTGAGAGCCATTACAGGGCGCCCTCTTTATTTCTCCCGGCATGAAAACCGGTTGTTCCACCCTGTCCCACTCACATACCGCGAATTAGCCCTCCTGATTCGCCCCCACCTCACTTGGAGACGAAGTGACTGTAAAAGTTGGTATTAACGGTTTTGGCCGCATTGGTCGCAACTACTTCCGCGCCGCAATGGCGCAGGGCGCTGACATCGAGATCGTTGCCGTCAACGACCTCAGCGACACCAAGGTTCTCGCTCACCTTCTCAAGTACGACTCGGTGACCGGTCGCCTTGATGCAGAAGTGACACACGACGCCGAAAACATCATTGTCAACGGCAAGAAGATTCGCGTTCTCGCCGAGCGCGACCCCGCAAACCTCGGCTGGGGCGCTCTCGGAGTAGACGTCGTCATCGAGTCCACCGGTCACTTCACCACGCGCGTTGCAGCACAGAAGCACATTGATGCTGGTGCCAAGAAGGTCATTCTTTCGGCGCCCCCCACCGGTGACGACATCGCAACTTTTGTTATGGGCGTGAACCACACCACCTACAACAACGAAACTGACCACATCATCTCCAACGCATCGTGCACGACCAACTGCCTCGCTCCGTTGGTTAAGGTTTTCAACGAGGAGTTCGGAATCGTCACCGGCCTGATGACGACCGTTCACGCCTACACGGCCGACCAGAACCTTCAGGATGGCCCACACACGGACCTTCGTCGCGCACGCGCAGCGGGCATCAACATCGTGCCTTCCAGCACCGGTGCTGCCAAGACAATCGGCAAGGTCCTCCCTGAGCTCCAGGGCAAGCTTGACGGATTCGCTCTACGCGTTCCCGTACCCACCGGCTCCATCACAGACCTCACCATTCAGGTTGAGAAGCCCGTGACTGCGGAACAGGTCAAGGCTGCGTTCAAGGCCGCCGCGGAGGGCCCCCTCAAGGGAATCCTCAAGTACACCGAAGATGAAATCGTCTCCAGTGACATCGTGACGGATCCTCATTCCTCGATCTTTGATGCAGGGCTCCTGCGCATCCTCGGAAACCAGGTTAAGATCTCTAGCTGGTACGACAACGAGTGGGGTTACTCCAACCGTCTTGTCGACATCACCGAGTATGTCGCTGAGACCCTCTAACCAGAGCCTCTGCACCGCAACGCAAGAAATCTAGAGAAACGAGCACCGTGGCACTGCGCACCTTGGAATCCCTTGGATCCCTTTCTGGCAAACGCGTCATCGTACGATGTGATCTCAACGTTCCGCTCTCGGAATCGAAGATTACAGATGATGGGCGTATCCGGGCGTCGTTGCCTACGTTGACAGCTCTCCTCGCTCAGGGAGCTCGAGTTGTGATTATTTCGCATCTTGGGCGCCCTGACGGGGCTCCAGAATCGCGGTTTAGCTTGCAACCGGCGGCCGTGCGTCTCGCAGAACTCATCGGTAAGCCCGTAGCTTTTGCGACCGACACCGTTGGCGAATCGGCCGCTACGGTCGTTGCCGCTCTTCGCGATGGCCAACTTGCGGTTCTTGAGAACTTGCGCTTTAACCCGGGGGAGACCTCTAAGGACGCCGAAGAACGAGTTGTTTTTGCAACCAAACTTGCTGAGTTGGGTGATGCTTTTGTGTCAGATGGCTTTGGCGTTGTGCATCGCAAACAAGCGAGCGTATTTGAACTCGCAGAACTATTGCCCAGTGCTGCCGGCCTCCTCATTCAGGCGGAACTAAAAGTTCTCGACCGCTTGACAGAGAACCCTGAGCGGCCATACACGGTCGTTCTAGGCGGTTCGAAGGTCAGTGACAAACTTGGCGTCATCGCCCACCTGCTTCCACGCGTCAACACCATTCTCGTGGCGGGCGGAATGGTCTTTACTTTTCTTGCCGCAGCGGGACACAAGGTTGGCGCCAGCTTGCTAGAGCAGGACCAGCTAGACACTGTTCGTGGCTACCTGAAAGACGCCGCCGCACTCGGCGTAGAGATTCTTCTGCCCACAGACATTGTGGTTGCAGAAAAATTTGCCCCTGACGCTGATTTTGTTGTGACACCCGCAGACAGCATTGAAGAGACACCCTTTGCCGAAAAGGGTCTGGGTCTCGACATCGGCCCCGAGACGGCAATCAACTTTGCGCGGCTTATCCGCGCTTCGAAGACCGTTTTCTGGAATGGTCCCGCGGGCGTATTTGAATTTCCTGCTTTTGCCGAAGGAACACGAGCTATTGCCACAGCCCTTACCGAAGTCGATGGCTTTTCGGTCGTCGGCGGAGGTGACTCGGCTGCAGCGGTTCGTGTTCTCGGCTTCAACGATGACCAGTTTGGTCACATTTCAACCGGAGGCGGTGCCAGCCTTGAGTTTCTCGAGGGTAAGCACCTGCCAGGCCTGGAGGTCCTCGGATGGTAACGACTCGCACACCACTACTTGCTGGCAACTGGAAGATGAACCTGGATCACCTCCAGGCCATCGCTTTCGTCCAGAAGCTCGCCTGGACACTCAAAGACGCGAAGCACGACTATGCCGCGGCAGAGGTCGCTGTATTCCCCCCTTTCACGGACCTTCGCAGCGTTCAAAACCTCATTACGGCCGACAAATTCCAGATTGTTTATGGCGGTCAAGATATTTCGGCTCATGACTCTGGCGCCTTCACTGGAGAAATCTCCGGGGCATTCCTTGCAAAGCTAGAGTGCACCTACGCGCTTGTGGGGCACTCGGAGCGTCGCCAGTACCACGGGGAGACCAACGAGCTGCTCAACAGCAAAGTCAAGGCCGCCATCAAACACAAGATTGTTCCCGTGTTGTGTGTCGGCGAAACCGCCGAGGACCTGGAAGAATTCGGTCCCAGCGCCGTCCCAGTCGCCCAAATGCGAGCAGCCCTTGTCGGCGTAGCCAACGACGCCAACATCGTCATTGCCTACGAGCCTGTCTGGGCCATTGGCTCGGGGCTTGCCGCCACGGAAGAGCAAGCAGAGCAGGTCTGCGCCGCCTTGCGTGTTGCCCTGAGCGAAGAATTGGGTGCTGAAGCGGCCCAGCGCACCCGCATTCTCTATGGCGGTTCTGTAAAATCCACCAATATTGCAGGCTTCATGCGCCAGCCGAACATCGACGGAGCCCTC
>JBLHYZ010000007.1:0-14690 GCA_047631115.1 Alpinimonas sp.
GCGTAATTTGATGCCACAGGGTTTTTGGCATTTGACATTGTGCACGCTGTTGAGTTCTCAAGGATCGGGCGCTCCCACTCCACAACCTTCCAGAGGCGGTGTAGGGCAACTAACCTAACTTACCATGTCGGCTTACTTTGTCAAACCTATCACCGGCGAGTCGAGGACTCTTCGGTGCCGCTTGGCGTCATGGCATCTATCTCGTTTTGTCCAGGCCTGGGCAAGTCTCGAGAGACTCTCACTTGGCTGAACTAACTTGTCCCGCGTGAGGCTGATCCGCAGCTATGTGCGTTTCATTTCCTATGGGGTGACAAGAGATAACAATACGGGTTTCTGAGGGGTTGAGCAAATCGAGAAGCCCCCCAATCTGGGTTTATTTAGCTCACCCACATGACATTGCCGACAACTCGTCAATAAAGGAGGAATTGCCGCGATTCTTTGGCCGCCACCTCGCCGACGTTGGCGGTCAAGTAGTACGACGCGCCCTCCGCTGGAACCTGGACACCCGGGGTATCGCAGGCATCGGCAGCACTGCGTTCGCGGGACCACTGAACGGGCGCGGACGTCTCTGTCTTGCCTGGTTCGAGGACAGCCTCGAGGTCGGACGGGCCTGTCTGACAGTCACTGGACATCCAGTAGGTTTCGGCCCCGCTCGTTATGGTGAGCACCTGCTGTGACGTACCTACGTTATAGACACAGGGGGTGGTTCCGGTATTCGTGATGGTGAGGGAAAGCTGAGGCAGAATTCCGGCCTGGTAATCGGCGGCATCTGTCGTGGCGCTAACCACCAAGTCTGCCGGCAGACAAGAGGCAACATTTGCCGTATCGCCGGCTGTTATGCCCCCCGCTGGTGAAGTTGAGGGGGCCGGATCGATGGAGTTGGTGGAGGAGGGCCCCGGTGACGCAGCCGGAGTGGGAGTCGCTCCACCGGGCTGAACGATGATGAGGATAACCGCCACAATGACAGCGAGAAGGCCAAGACCCACCACGAGGCGGCGGCGGCGAAACACGGCCGGGGAAACCTTGCGGGGCTGGCCCGTCTTCGGAGTGGTCATGAGGCCACGCTACCTATAGGTGACGCAACATCCTCGTATTGCCGAGGGTGTTTGGCTTCACTCGCGCCAAATCAAGGAATTCCGCAACGCCCTCATCGCTGGAGCGCACAAGCTCGGCGTAAACGGCTGGGTCAATAATGGAGTCGCTCACCTCGGCAAAGCCGTGACGCACGAAGAAATCCACCTCAAACGTCAGACAGAAAAGACGCGAGAGGCCGAGCTGCCGAGCATCCTCTTCGAGACGGAGCAGGATCGCGTGGCCAACGCCTTTTCCGAGCCACTTTTCGTTGATGGCCAGGGTGCGGATTTCACCAAGATCCTGCCACATGACATGGAGAGCGCCGCAACCAATCGGGGTTCCCTGCTCGTCTTCAACGATGCGAAACTCCTGAACCGCTTCATACACGGCGACGTTTTCTTTGCCAAGCAAAATGCGCTGAGTGACTAACGGAGCAGCAAGGGACTGGATCCACGGAACATCAGACGTGCGAGCTCGTCGAACAGTGAAGGGTGAATCAGTCATGGGGAAAGGTTATCGGCTTGGACGAAGGCCACAAAAACCGAATGACGCGACGCCCCAAGAGGGAGTCGCGTCATTCGGTTTACGCCATGGCGCTAAAGAGCACGGGTGCTACATCGTGTCGGCGACAATCTCGGGCGTGATGGCAATGCCATTGGCCTGGCTCGAGACACCAACCGGAATCGTTTCGCGGCTCGTGGTGGTGAAGACGAACTCTCCGTCGACAAAGTCCACGTGAACATGGTTGCCGGCAGCAAGCTCGCCCTGGAGGATGCGCTCCGAGAGACGATCTTCGATTTCGGATTGCATGGCGCGACGCAAGGGGCGCGCACCGAGTGTGGGGTCGAAGCCCACTTCGATGAGGCGTTCCTTTGTAGCAAGGCTGAGCTCCACGGTCATGTCGCGATCGAGCATGCGCTCGCTCAGACGCTTCGTGAAAAGATCCACAATCTGCAGCAGTTCGACCTTGTCGAGCTGCGGGAAGACGATGGTGTCGTCGACACGGTTCAAGAACTCAGGCTTGAAGTGCTTCTTGAGCTCATCGATGACCTTGCCGCGCATCCGATCGTAGTCGTTAGCAACGTCGCCCTCGAGCTGGAAACCAACGGGACCACTGGAGATGTCTTTGGTGCCGAGGTTGGTCGTCATGATGATGACCGTGTTCTTGAAGTCGATGACACGACCCTGGCCATCCGTGAGGCGGCCTTCCTCAAGAATCTGCAACAACGAGTTGAAGATATCGGGGTGGGCTTTCTCGATTTCATCGAAGAGGACGACGCTAAATGGCTTGCGGCGGACCTTCTCGGTGAGCTGGCCACCCTCTTCGAATCCGACGAATCCGGGAGGGGCGCCAAAGAGGCGCGAAACGGTGTGCTTCTCCCCGTACTCACTCATGTCGAGCGAAATCATGGCCGACTCATCGTCGAACAAGAACTCGGCGAGCGCCTTGGCAAGCTCCGTCTTTCCCACACCGGTCGGGCCAGCAAAGATGAACGAACCGCTGGGGCGCTTGGGGTCTTTAAGACCGGCACGCGTGCGACGAATGGTCTTGGACAGTGCCGAGATGGCCTTCTCCTGGCCAATGACACGCTGGTGCAGTGCCTTCTCCATGAAGACCAGTCGAGCGGACTCTTCTTCAGTGAGCTTGAAGACGGGGATACCGGTGGCCTGGGCCAAAACTTCGGCGATCAGTCCCTCATCGACAATGCCCTGGGAGGCAATGTCACCCTTGCGCCATTCCTTCTCGCGACGCACGCGCTCGCCCTGAAGGTTCTTCTCTTCATCTCGGAGCGAGGCAGCCTTTTCGAAGTCAGTGTCTTCGATGGCCTTCTCTTTTGCGAGGCGAACGAGGGCAATCTTGTCATCGAGTTCGCGAAGCTCTGGCGGGTTCGACAGAATCGACAGGCGCAAGCGCGCGCCGGCCTCATCGATCAGGTCGATGGCCTTATCTGGCAAGAACCGGTCGCTGACGTAACGGTCGGCAAGGTTTGCTGCCGCGACAATGGCGCCATCGGTGATCTGGACCTTGTGGTGCGCTTCGTAACGGTCACGAAGTCCCTTGAGGATGTTAATAGTGTGCGGCAACGAAGGCTCGGCTACCTGAATGGGCTGGAAACGGCGCTCGAGGGCCGCATCCTTCTCGAAATGTTTGCGGTATTCATCGAGGGTCGTGGCACCGATGGTCTGGAGCTCGCCGCGCGCCAAGAGTGGCTTTAAGATGCTGGCCGCATCGATAGCACCCTCGGCCGCACCGGCACCCACGAGCGAGTGAATCTCGTCGATGAACGTGATGATGTCGCCGCGGGTACGAATCTCTTTAGTGACCTTCTTGAGGCGTTCCTCAAAGTCACCGCGGTACCGGCTACCAGCAATCAACGAGCCAAGGTCGAGCGTGTAGAGCTGTTTGCCCTTGAGGGTCTCGGGAACGTTGCCGGAGACAATGGCTTGAGCCAAGCCCTCGACCACTGCCGTCTTTCCCACACCGGGTTCACCGATGAGGACGGGGTTGTTCTTGGAACGACGCGAAAGAATCTGCATCACGCGTTCGATTTCCTTTTCACGACCAATGACGGGGTCAAGCTTGCCGTCTCGAGCAGCCTGCGTGAGGTTACGACCGAACTGATCCAGAACGGTGGAGCCCTGAGTAGCGGAAGACTCTTCCTTGACGCCCGCTGCAACCTGCTCTTTGCCCTGGTAACCGGAGAGGAGCTGGATGACCTGCTGGCGAACGCGGTTCAGGTCTGCGCCCAGCTTGACGAGAACTTGAGCAGCGACACCCTCGCCCTCACGAATGAGGCCCAGCAAAATGTGCTCGGTGCCGATGTAGTTGTGGCCCAGCTGCAACGCCTCGCGAAGGCTGAGTTCGAGAACCTTCTTGGCGCGCGGCGTGAAGGGGATGTGCCCCGTGGGCTGCTGCTGGCCTTGGCCAATGATGTCCTGGACCTGCTCGCGAACGGCATCAAGAGAGATGCCGAGGGATTCCAGAGCCTTGGCCGCGACACCTTCGCCCTCATGAATGAGACCGAGCAAAATGTGCTCGGTACCGATGTAGTTGTGGTTGAGCATCTTGGCCTCTTCTTGGGCCAAAACGACGACGCGACGAGCGCGGTCTGTAAATCTCTCAAACATCTTAAAACTCCCATCAACACTCACCGGCGCGGTGGGTGCTTGTTTCCGAGAATAGCTAGAAGAACCCGCTCTTTGTGGCCCTGTTCGCTGGCGGCGTGCAAAGTCGCCCCTGTGTTCGCCCACGGCGTGCAAAGTACGCTAAAGGGTATGAAAATCCTGTCGCCTCGCACCGTTCCTCTCGGGGGTGTTCGCGCCATGAACGTGAGGCGCACGCTCCCCCAGCGCGGGCAATCCACCATCGGGGCGTGGTGTTTTCTCGATCACTTTGGGCCTGATATCGTGACGCCAGAAACCGGGATGGTGGTGCCCCCGCATCCGCACACAGGGTTGCAGACGGTCACCTGGCTCTTCGCCGGCGGCGTTGAACACCGCGACAGCCTGGGGAGCCGGCAAATCATCACTGCCGGATCGGTGAACTTGATGACAGCGGGTTCTGGCATCTCGCACTCGGAGGTTTCTTTACCGCGGTCGGAGCCCATCCATGGCGTGCAATTGTGGGTCGCCCTGCCAAGTAGCGATCGTCACGTTGCCCCCTTTTTTGAGCACCACGTTGCCCCACGCATCTCGGTCGGCCAGGCAGACTTGACGGTCTTCACGGGGAGGATTGCCGACGTCTCCTCGCCAGCAACAACGTTTAGCCCGCTCGTCGGAATCGAAATTGTGGCTCCCGCCAACACAACGTTTGCTATTCCGGTGGAAGCGACGTTTGAGCACGGCCTTCTCGTGGACGCAGGCCATGTCATGATCAACGGCGAGGCTGCAATGCAGAATGAATTGGCGTTCTTCGATGTTGGACAGAGTGCCCTGAATATTGAAACCGGAAAGGAAGCAGTGCGACTCGTGCTGATTGGCGGAACCCCCTTCACCGAGGAGCTTGTGATGTGGTGGAACTTCATCGGGCGCAGCCACGACGAGATTGTGGCTTTTCGCGAGCAGTGGCAGGGTGACGTCTTTGAAGGTGCAAACGAAGCGGGAGCCTTCGGCCGCGTTGACTACGACGGAACGCCCTTGCCGGCCCCTGAAATGCCGACGGTGACTCTGCGGCCCCGACGAAATCATGCCAGCTAGCCCTAACCTTGAATCATGGCTACGACAAAGGAAATCATCGAAGAAGTGCGGGGCGCGCTCGGCGCCACGGCCGTGCGCGTGACTGCCGAGACTTCCCATCCGGTATCGGTGGAACGTTTTCGTTCCGCGCTGAAACAGCATGGTGCCACCGGCGATGTTGTGCGACTTGACGACAACGCCCACACCGCTCAGGCGGCCGCAGATGGGCTGGGAATTACGCGGGCTCAGATTGCAAACTCGCTTGTCTTCTTGGCCGATGGCGAGCCAGTGCTAGTCATGTCGTCGGGTGGGCACCGTGTTGACACCAACAAAATTTCAGCAGCCTTTGGCGGCAAGAAAATCACGAAAGCCAACGCCGATGATGTGCGAGCGGCAACAGGTTATGTGATCGGCGGGGTCTCTCCTGTCGGGCTTGCGACCGCATTGCCCACGCTGGTCGACACTCACCTTGCTCAGTTCGAGACGATTTTCTCGGCTGGTGGGCATCCGGCTTATGTATACGAGACGACATTTGCCGAGCTCGTTCGAATGACCGGCGGCACTCCAACAGAGTTAGCCGAGGCATCCTGAGGGATTCGAGGCGCACTGTGCGGGGCGCTCATTTCGGGGCGCACTGCGCGGGTAGCGCCAGAGTTGCGCGCTACTGAAGAGCTGAGGTGAGACGAGCCAGACCGTCGAGAACGGTGGAGCGCAGTGGCTGCTTCATCCACTCGTCGAGGGAAAGCTGGCGACTGTCGTCACGGTAACGCTGCTCGACCGCCCGCATTTGGTCGACAAACGATGTTCCTCGAACCATGAGCGACACTTCAAGGTTGAGGCTAAAGGAACGCATGTCCATGTTGCTCGAACCAATGACCGCAACATCACTATCGATGCTGATGTGCTTGGAATGAAGAATCGTCGGAGCTTTGTACAGCCAGATGATGACGCCGGCCCGCAAGAGAGCTTCGTAATAGGAGCGCTGAGCGTGATAAACCAACGCCTGATCGCCCTCTTCAGAGACGAAGAGTTCGACGCGAACACCGCGCTGCGTTGCTGTCGTTATGGCGTAGAGCAGCGATTCATCTGGCACAAAGTAGGGCGACGTGATGATGATTTTCTCTTGAGCCGAGTACAACAGCGCGAGGAACAATCGGAGATTGTTCTCTTCAGCGAATCCCGGGCCACTGGGAACAACCTGGCAGTCGAGGGTCTCCCCCGAGGTGACCGACTCCATGGGTTCAGCCTCGCGGGCCAGCAACACGTCTGTTTCGCTGTACCAATCGGTGATGAAAATAGCGTTGAGTCCGGCAACAATCGGGCCACGAAGACGCACCATGGCATCTTTCCAATGAAGATCGCGCTTAATGTTGGATTTTTTTAGGTAGGTGGAGTCGATGAGGTTTTGGGAACCCATCCATCCGGTGACGCCATCAATGATGACGAGCTTGCGGTGATTGCGAAGGTCGGGGCGCTCGTATTTACCCTCGAGCGGCAGGAACGGCAACATGAGGTGCCAATCGACACCAATGGCCGTGAGGCGTTTCTTCGTCTGGCGGTAACCAACCGTGCGCAGAGCCGCCACGTGATCAAAGAGAACCCTGACTTTCACTCCGCGCGCGACTGCGTTGGCCATGGCCATGAAGACCGGCTCCGTGGCAGGATCGGAAGACAGAATGTAGAACTCCACGTGCACGAAGCGCTTAGCTGCATCAATGTCCGCAGCAATATTGGTGATGTTCTTGTCGTAATCAATCTGGAGGCTTGCCGTGTTTCCGCCAACCATGGGCATCGAACCCAGGTTTTGGTTAAGTTCGACGACAGAATCAAGCCACGGCGGCCACTCCTCGGTTCGAGTGACGCGCTCGGTGCCCTCCGTGGTCTCGACAATAAAAGTATTGATGTCGCTCTGGCGGCGACGCCGACCGCGCCCAAGACGGGGGCTTCCAATCAACAAGAAGAGCAGAACGCCCACATAGGGGATGAAGAAGATGGCGAGAAGCCAGGCCATAGCCGAGGTGGGACGGCGATTTCGTGGCACGAAGATGATGGCTGCAACACGGATTGCTAGGTCAAGAAGGACCGCTCCAACGGCAATCCAAAATGACACGGTGTTCACACTGATGACCCCTGTGGGGTGGCCGCGGGAAGACCGCGTTTGGCCCGTTCTTCTGCCTCGATCCGAACACGAACTTCACGCTCCGTGCGATCCGAACGCACGATGGAGCGAATAATCAGCCAAAAAAGCAGGCCGAGGAGCACAGTCGGGGTGAGCGACCAGAGAGCGTTGAGCCAGAAGTTATCCATCGTGATTTCAGACTAGCGCGGTGAGCTGATTACTTAACCAGAGGAAAGAGAATCGTTTCGCGAATTCCAAGTCCCGTAATAGCCATCAGAAGGCGGTCGATTCCCATTCCCATTCCCCCCGTGGGGGGCATTCCATGCTCCAGCGCCCGCAAGAACTCTTCATCGAGGGGCATCGCTTCGACGTCACCAGCGGCACTTTGGGTGGCTTGCTGGACGAAACGTTCGCGCTGAACCACGGGGTCGACGAGCTCCGAGTAACCGGTGGCAAGCTCGAAGCCGCGAATGTAGAGGTCCCACTTTTCGACGACACCCACAATGGTGCGGTGGTCGCGTGTGAGAGGGCTCGTCTCCACGGGGAAGTCCATGACGAAAGTGGGCCGTTCGAGGCCCCCCTTCACGAAGTGCTCCCAGAGTTCTTCGACAAGTTTTCCGTGGTTAGGAACCGCAAGTTCAATGCCCACCGAATCGGCGAGCTTTTGCAGAACAGCAACGGTGGTTTCTGGAGTGATAGAAATACCGGCCGCCTCTGACAGCGAGTGATAGAGGCTGATGCGATCCCACTCGCCACCCAGATTGTATTGAGTACCATCGGCCCAGGTCACAACGTGTGATCCGGCAACCGCGAAGGCGGCGTTCTGAATGAGCTTCTGCGTGAGTGCTGCAATTGAGGTGTAGTCACCATAGGCCTCATACGCCTCGAGCATCGCGAACTCTGGCGAATGCGTGGAGTCGGCGCCTTCGTTGCGGAAGTTACGGTTGATCTCATAAATGCGGTCGATGCCACCTACGACGGCGCGCTTGAGAAAGAGCTCAGGAGCAATTCGAAGGAACAGTTCCATGTCGAAAGCGTTCGAGTGTGTGGCGAATGGCCGAGCGGAGGCACCACCGTGCATGACCTGCAGCATGGGTGTCTCCACCTCGACGAAGTCGAGTTTGGTGAAGGTCTCACGGAGCGAGGCCACAGCCTTAGCGCGGCTGAGAACGGTGCTGCGCGCGGCATCACGAACGATGAGGTCGAGGTAACGGCTCCGAACGCGCGACTCTTCTCCCAGTTCGTTGTGCAGGTTGGGAAGAGGGAGCAGCGACTTTGTCGCCATCTTCCACCCCGTGGCCATGACCGAGAGCTCACCGCGACGAGAGGAAATAACCTCACCAACGACAAAGACATGATCGCCGAGGTCCACGAGCTCTTTCCAGTGCTCGAGAGCTTCCTCGCCCACTTCGGCCAGGGAAATCATGGCCTGGATGCGACTTCCCTCACCGGACTGAAGGCTAGCGAAACAGAGCTTGCCTGTGTTGCGAAGGTGCACGATTCGACCCGAAATCCCCACGACCACGTCGGTTCGCGCGTCAGCCTCGAGGCCGCCAAAGCGCTCGCGGACGGACGGAATCGTGTCCGTCACAGGCACGGCTACGGGGTAAGCCTCTAGGCCCAGTTCGATGAGACGGTCGCGCTTGGCAAGACGAACGGCCTTTTGCTCACTTACTTCAGCTGCCGTCAGCTCGTCTGCTTCCGTCAGAGGGGCGGCGAAAGGCTCGTGTGACGAGGGAGTGGATGCGGAATTCTCAGTCATGCGTGTAGCTGTCCTTTAACAATCGACTTCTTGCGGGCCGAGAACGAGGTTATCGGTGTCTATCAGGCGAGTCGTACCAATGACAGCTGCAATGACGGCGATAGCCGGGCCCTGGTAGTCATCGCTAACCGCCTCGAAGGTTTCTGGATCGACGAGGTCGAGATAGCCAAGTCTAGCTAGCGGTGCGTTCGTGAACACCTCTCGGCCGGCGACTCGGGCGGCTTTAGCGCCGAGGGGGGCGTTTGTCGTGACGGCCGCGAGTGCTTGAGGCATCACTCTGGCCAGATGACGTTCGCTTTCGTCGAGGAAACGGTTTCGGCTCGAGAGCGCGAGACCATCGTGCTCGCGGACCGTGCTAACCACGGAAAGGTCAATGGGCCAGTCGTTCTCGGCAATCATCTGGCGCACGAGAAAAACTTGCTGGGCATCTTTCTGGCCAAAGACCGCGACACTGGGCCCAACAATGTCAAAAAGCCTCGCGACAACGGTGAGCATGCCGTCAAAGTGTGTCGGGCGAGCAACGCCCTCGTATGTCTCCCCTGCGGGGCCGGCCTGCCTCGGTGAAATGGTGACACCCTCAGGATAGATCTCACTGGCGGCTGGAGCGAAGACGTAATCGACGCCCTCGTCGGTGAGCAGGTCACGGTCGGCTTCAAGAGTGCGGGGGTAGAAGTTAAAATCCTCTCCCGCTCCAAACTGGAGGGGGTTCACAAAGATTGAAACCACGACCACTTCTGCGAGAGTGCGTGCCTGACGAACGAGCTCGAGGTGCCCCTCGTGCAAGGCACCCATCGTTGGCACAAAAGCGATCCGGTGACCATCGTGGGCATGGCGAATCTGCTCGGCTTCACGCACGGTGCTAATCACTTTTGGAAAGGTACCCATGCCTACACGTCCCCTTCAAGCTCGCGAAACGCCAGCCCTGAGATGTCGCCGCGCGTGGCCAATGCGTTGTCGACCGCCGATCGAATGAGGGGCGCCAAGATACGACCCGGACGATCAATACCAATGGCGGCGAGAATCGTGGTTGATTGCTCAACAATGGCGGCGGAAAACTGAGAAGCGGTGGCGATAGCCTCGGCATAATCGGCACGCTGACTTTCGGAAATCACGATGGGTTCTCCCCCCATCTCTACGGCGAGCGCTTGGCCAATAGGGAGAACGGGAGTGGGGGCACTCACGGCGATGTAGCACTCGTTCAAGCGCGCAAGATCAATGCTGGTCCCCGTGAAAGACATAGCCGGATGCAGCGCCAGCGGAATCACTCCGGCAGCAATAGCCGGTGCCAGAACACTCGTTCCATACTGTGCCGATGTGTGCGCAACAATCTGACCGGCCTGCCACGTGCCGGCCTGAGCTAGTCCCGCGATGAGGTCTGGTAGCTCGGCATCAGGAACAGCGATGAGAACGAGCTCGCTCAGTTCGACGAGACGTGGGACGTCCATGATTGGCACGCCTGGCAGGATTGCCTGGGCCCGCTCGCGGCTCGCCTCAGAGATTGCAGAGATGCCGACAAGAGCATGCCCTGCTCCGGCGAGTGCCGCACCAAGGATTGGTCCAACGTGGCCGGCACCGATGATGCCCACGCCGAGACGTCCGTCACGGTCATGCGGCGGGTTCACGAAGGCCCTTTTCTCGAGGGTCATCTCGATCTTGCGGCGGGAGAGTGCACAAGAACTCGGCGATGAGTCCTGCAGTAACGAGGAGTGCTGCGGCGAACATCTGAGAAATTGCGAGGGCGCTCATAGCAAATGTGGGGGGTATGGGGCGCCCGAGAAGAAAGATAAGGATCCCTGCGGCAGCGCCCACAAGCAGTGCTCCGGTCAGGCTTGAAGCCTTCGCTAGGACAGCAACGCGCAGGGCATAGAAAGGGTCAATGGGTGCTGTGCGTTTGCCCGTGACTGAGCGGCGAACGGGAATTGCGAGAAGAACGACAGCGATGGCGAGGGCCGCCACGGTGAGAGTGAGACTCAGTGGTGGCACCACAACGTTCGATCCGACGGACTGCGCCAGGAGCTCCAGAAGATACGTGAGCGTACCTCCGCTGAGGGTCACGGCTAAGAGAATGCTGATGCGTGTGCGCTTCACGACTCGACAGCCACTTCGATGTGTTCACGAACGGGATCCGGGCAGAACGCCAGGAGTTCGTCTGCGTTGCCGTGGCCGGGGATGGCAGCATCCGGATCGACTTCAAGCCATGGAGCCAAAACGAAGGAACGCTCAGCGGCGCGGGGGTGGGGAAGAGTTAGTCGATCGTCATTAATCTCGAGGATGTCATAGGTGATGATGTCAAGGTCGAGAGTGCGATCGCCCCAGCGAGTGTCACGAGTGCGCCCGTGAGCCTGTTCGATGGCGTTGAGAGCTGCTAGCAAATCGTGCGGCGCCAGAATGGTTTCCACGAGGGCAACAGCGTTGAGGTATTCGGGAGCATCGAGATCAACACCGTCTGGTTTGACCGCGGCCGATTCCACCAGCGAGGAGAGCACAATGACGCTCGTTCCTGGCAAAGCGTCAATATCGGCGGCGGCCGCGCGGATGGTGTGGGCTCGATCGCCTAGGTTGGCGCCGAACGCAATGACAGCTCCGTGTTGCGACGGCCCGGTCATGGTCGCCTTCGCACGATGGTCACCGAGACATCCCCAAAGGGAACCGAAATGGGTGCCTGCGGTTTGTGCACCGTGACCTCTGTCACTGTGACGGCCTCATGCGCCAAAACCACGTTGGCAACCCGTTCAGCAACGGTTTCGATGAGGTCAACGGGGCTCGTGGCCACAGCATCGGTAACTTCTAAGGCAAGCTCGCCGTAGTGAACGGTCCGTGCAAGGTCGTCCGCGCTGGACGCCGCCGAGAGGTCGAGCCATGCTGTGACATCGACAACAAATTCCTGGCCGTTTTCACGCTCGAAGCCGAACACGCCATGATGCCCCTGAACGCGAAGGCCCGTGAGGGTAATCCGATCGGAGTGCGGAAACACGAGGAGACTTTGCTCACTCATGCGGTGGCTCCCTCGGCACGGGACGCGGCGCCGCGCTCCCAGGACTCAAGGACGCGCAAGGCCGCATACGTGCGCGCTACGGCATGAACCCGAACGCCCCAAGCCCCCGCTTGGGCGGCAAGGACGCTGACGGCAACTGTGGCCGCGTCGCGATCTTCCATGGTGGCGTCATCTGGCAGGAGCGAACTCAGGAAACGTTTGCGAGATGCTCCCACAAGAAGCGGATACCCCAAGGCCATCAGGTCGCCCAGACGGCCGAGCATTTGCCAGTTGTGCTCGGCATTTTTTGCGAAGCCAAGGCCAGGGTCAACGATGAGCTGTTCTGGCCTGATTCCCTCTGTCAAAAGCGAGGAAACGCGATCACCGAGTTCCCTGGTGATATCGCTGGGCGCATCTTTGTAGAGGGCCTGAGCATCCATTTCGACGGAATGGCCCCGCCAATGACTGGCGATAAACATGGCATCGGACTCACGGATTACTCTAGCCATGAAGAAATCAGCGATGCCTCCAGAAACATCATTGATGTACTTTGCGCCGAAATCAACTGCTTGCAAGGCGGTGGACGCATTCATGGTGTCGACACTGACAGTCGCTCCCGCACGAACCAAAGCACCAATGACAGGGATGACACGAAGTTGCTCTTGCTCGAGCGTGACGCGGGCGGCACCCGGACGCGTGGACTCGCCTCCGACGTCGACAATGTCAGCCCCTTCTTCAACGAGCTGCATGCCCCGCTTAATGGCGGCAGCGGTGTCGAGATAGTCACCCCCGTCGCTAAAAGAATCGGGGGTAACGTTCAACACGCCCATGATGATCGTGCGGTGCTTTGCCGCAGCCGAAGACGTTGGGCTATCCACGCGGGCCTCCGATCAACGCCATCAATTCAGATCGTGCTTGGACATCGGTGAGTTCTCCTCGCGATGCCATCGTGACGGTGCGTGTGTTGGGCTGTTCAAGCCCGCGAGCGGCAACGCATTGGTGAGCCGCATCCAAAACAACGAGAACGCCACGAGCGTTGAGTCCGCTTTCGAGGGCATCGGCAATCTGTTCTGTCAGGCGTTCCTGTACCTGGGGCCGTGCGGCAATGGTTGCCACCACGCGAGGAAGTTTTCCCAAGCCGACGACAGCATTTAGTGGAAGGTACGCCACGTGGGCAACCCCAATAAAAGGCAGCAGGTGGTGCTCGCAAATGGAACGAAAAGCGATGTCTGTCAGGATCACGGCGTCCGACAGTTCGGATACGGCGAGAGTCTCTTGCAGATGATCCAACGGGTCTGCGCCAATCCCCGCGAAGAACTCCGTGTACGCCTCGGCCACGCGGCGGGGAGTTGTCGTCAGCCCACTGCGCTCCGGATCTTCTCCGATAGCGTGCAGGAGCTCAACGACAGCCGCTTCGATGCGAGTCTTGTCGACAGTCATTCTTTAACCCTAGGGGTTGGGTGTTGTTGGCTTTTCGGATGTGGGCTTGCCAGCAGCAGGCTTGCGAACGGCAGGCTTGCGAACCACTGGCTTGCGAACCACCGGCTTAGCCGCTTCTGTCTCGGAAGCTGGAGTGACATCAGCGGGCTTCGTTGCTGCGGGCTTCGTTGCTGCGGGCTTTTTCACTGCAGCTTTCTTTGCAACAGGCTTCTTTGCCACGGGCTTCTGAGGGACCGCTACGGGAGGAAGGTCTGAAACTGGACGCATGTCGCTAGAGAGCCATTGAGCGCGGTGCGGAAGTTTGCGAACATCCACGAAGATTGTTGCCAGTTGATCGTGGTCGAGGGTCTCTTTTTCAAGCAACTCTGTCGCTAAGCGATCGAGGACGTGACGATTATCGTTGATGACCTTCCACGCCTCCGTGTGTGCGGCATCGATCAGCAAACGAACCTCGGTATCGATGCTCATGGCAAGCTCGTCGGAGTAGTCGCGGGAGTGGCCCATGTCGCGGCCCATGAAGACCTCGCCTGAGCCGCCGCCCAACTTGACGGCACCGACAGTCGCGCTCATGCCGTACTCGGTGACCATCTTGCGAGCAATGCTGGTGGCTTTTTCGATGTCGTTCGAGGCGCCCGTGGTGGGATCGTGGAAAACGATTTCTTCGGCAACGCGGCCACCCATGGCATAGGTGAGCTGGTCGAGGAGCTCGTTACGAGTAATCGAGTAACGATCTTCGAGAGGCAACACCATGGTGTAACCGAGCGCGCGGCCACGCGGAAGAATCGTCACCTTGGTAACGGGATCAGTGAAGTTCATGGCCGCCGCCGCGAGAGCGTGACCACCCTCGTGGTACGCCGTGATGAGCTTTTCTTTGTCACGCATGACACGGCTACGACGCTGGGGACCAGCGATGACGCGGTCGATTGCCTCGTCGAGTGCACGATTGTCGATGAGCTGCGCGTTGGATCGGGCCGTCAACAAGGCAGCCTCGTTCAAAACGTTGGCTAGGTCAGCGCCAGTAAAGCCGGGGGTTTTTCGTGCGACAACTTCAAGGTCAACACTGGTCGCGAGGGGCTTACCCTTGCCGTGGACCTCAAGAATCTTGCGACGGCCTTCGAGGTCGGGAGCATCCACACCGATTTGAC
>JBLHYZ010000008.1:0-13789 GCA_047631115.1 Alpinimonas sp.
AAGCGGCTCGCCAGCTCGTCGCCACCATTTTGCTGGACAGCAATTTTGCGGCGCCGCGGGGCGATAGCGTGTTGTCCTCGCAGGGGCTCTCGCTCGACGTTGACCCCTCGGAGGGTGCCTACCCTTCCGGGCTCACCTCCAGTGCTCGCGCTAGCTGGATGCTGTACTTATTGACGGCCGACGAAAAGTACCGTGTTGCAACGGAGCGTGCTCTAGGGCGTGTCATTGGCCTTGCGGAACAGCATCCGTTGGGGTTCGGTGCGGCACTTCATCTCGCGAGCGAGGTCGCGCGGCCCATTCGCCAGTTCGTTGTCATCGTGCCCGATACCGATACCGATGCCCATCGTGAGAACATCCGCAAAGACCATGCGGGAGACCATGCGGGAGACCATGCGGGAGATCAGGGAATTCTGACTGCCGCTCGCTCGTTCTCCTCCAGCGTCACGGCAGTGGCCACCGAAAGTCAGGCGCTTGCTTTTGCGGCGTCCGGCTTCGAGCTCTTTGCGGAACGCAGCGCCGTGAATGGCCAGCCGACCGCCTATATGTGCACAAATTTTGTTTGCGCTCTTCCAACAACGAACGCGAGAGAACTTTAGTCAAGAGGTTGCTCCGCTGCGAGGGGCGGTTGGGGCCTCAGCACTCCACCACGTTGACGGCCAGGCCGCCCTCGCTGGTTTCTTTGTACTTGGTCGACATATCGAGGCCGGTCTGACGCATGGTTTCAATGACCGCATCCAGCGACACAATGTGCGTGCCGTCACCGTGCAGAGCCAAACGTGCCGCACTGACCGCGGTTGACGAGGCAATGGCGTTACGTTCGATGCAGGGGATCTGCACGAGCCCACCCACAGGGTCACAGGTGAGACCCAGGTGGTGCTCCATGGCGATTTCGGCGGCGTTCTCCACCTGCTGAGGCGTTCCGCCGAGAACGGCGCACAGGCCACCAGCCGCCATCGCGCAGGCGGGGCCAACTTCCCCTTGGCATCCGGCCTCAGCGCCCGATATCGAGGCGTTGGCTTTAAAGAGGGACCCAATGGCGGTGGCGGTCAACAGATAGCGACGGATGCCCTCAACGTTGGCCCCCGGAATGAACCGCAAGTAATAGTGAGCCACCGCGGGAACGATTCCGGCGGCACCATTGGTAGGCGCCGTGACAACCCTGCCCCCTGCGGCATTCTCCTCGTTAACGGCCAGGGCAAAAGCGTGCAGCCACTCGATGGTCGTGTCGCGGCGGTACTCCGGCAAAGAATTGGCGAGGTTGGCAACATCGGCGGCAACCAAATGCTCGTGCATTTCGGCGGCGCGGCGCTTGACCCTGAGCCCGCCGGGCAGAATTCCAGAAGAGTTCAGTCCCTCGTCGACACAAGATGCCATCGCCGACCAGATCGCGTCGAGGCGCTCGCAGATCTCGGCCTCCGTGTGCGTGGCGGTCTCGTTGCGCAGAGCAACCTCGTCGATGGACAGGTTCTGGTCGCAGCAAATGGCGAGAAGCTCTGCCGACGTCACAAAGGGGAGGGCGGGGATAACTTTCTCTGCCGCCGTGGCGTTTTCTCCTTCGCGGCGGATAAAGCCTCCACCGATGGAGAAGTACGTTTCGGTTGCGAGGGCCTCGCCGTCGGGGGCTGACTCGGAGCTTGCTCCCCAAGCCGTGAGTGTCAACGCATTCGGATGCCCGGGCAGTCGCGTTCTGGGGGCAAACTCGATATCCGTCTCAACGCAGCCAATATCGTGCGTGCCAGCAAGCGTCAGCACCGGATGATCGTTCAGGCCGGTCCACGCCCCACGAACCTCCTCGGGCATGCAGGTCTCGGGAGTCTTGCCGGACAGCCCCGCGACGATGGCGCCGGGCGTTCCGTGGCCAATGCCGGTGGAACCCAGCGACCCATAGAGCGTGCACGTTACGCGGTTGACGCTCCCTAGAACACCCGTTTCAGTGAGATGTTGAGCAAAATGCTTCGCCGCACGCATGGGGCCGACGGTGTGGGAAGAAGACGGACCAATGCCAATGGAGAACAGGTCGAAGGCGGAGACATACGCAGTCACGACACGAGCCTAGACGCACGCCCGCTGCACGCCTAGCAATTCATGCGCCGGAATCGAGCGTCACCCGTCGATAACATGCTCGTTTCCATCGAAAAGTTTCTAGCGAACAGCTTTACGTGCCGAGATGACGCCGGTATCAAATCCGAACAGGCGCAGGCCACCGTGGAAGCGCGCGTGCTCCACCTTGAGGCAACGATCCATCACAACAGTGAGGCCGTTCTCTTCGCCGTGGCGGGCCGCTTCTTCGTTGTAGATGCCCAGCTGCACCCAGATAGCGGGCGTGCCAATGGCTAAAACATCCTCGAGTACGGCCGGAATATCGCTGGCCTTGCGAAAAACATCCACAATGTCAGGCACCTCGGGCAGCGAGGCCAGGTCGGGATACACCTTTTGGCCCAGAATCTCTTTTGCGTTGGGGTTCACAAAATACACGCGGTAGTCCGTGGATTGCAGCAAGTAGGTGCCCACAAAGTAGCTGGAACGGGCGGGGTTCGGCGACATTCCCACAATGGCAATGGACTGTGCCTCGCGCAGAATTTTCAGTCGTGCCTTGGCATCGGGGCCGATCCATGTGCGCTGGCTGCGCAGCATTTTGGCCAGCGGGGAGTTGGCGGGCAGGTCGCAGCTCAAGCCGTTCGAGAGTTGCGTTGTCACGAGTTCTGGTGTGGCGAGTTCTGGTGTCACGAGTTCAGCGGCCATCACTTTCCCTTCCCTGCGGTGAATCCAGCCTTGACGGCGGCATCCAGCGCCTGGTCGAGGTCGTAGATGATGTCTTCTACGTCTTCGATGCCCACCGAGATGCGCACGATGCCAGGCAAGACGCCGGCGGCCAGAAGCTGCTCCTCGGTGAGTTGCGCGTGTGTTGTGGATGCCGGATGAATCACCAGCGTCTTGGCATCACCGATGTTGGCGAGGTGGCTGGCGAGGTTGAGCGACTCGATGAACGTGCGACCGGCGTCACGCCCCCCGACAACACCAAAACTGAACACCGAACCGGGGCCTTTGGGCAGGTACTTCTGGCCACGCTCAAAGTGAATGTGGGAGGGGAGACCGGCCCAGTTAACGAACTCGATGCGTGGGTCGGCATCCAGCCACTGGGCAACCGCGCGAGCGTTATCCACGTGTGCCTGCATGCGGTACGGCAGGGTTTCCACTCCCTGCGCGAGCAAGAATGCGGAGTGCGGTGCAAGTGCGGGACCAATGTCACGCAACTGTTCGGCGCGCAAGCGCGTTAGGAAGGCGTACTCGCCAAAGTTGCCGGCCCACGTGAGGCCCCCGTAGCTTGCCACAGGCTCATCGAAGAGCGGGAACTTATCGCTCTGCCAGTCAAAGCGACCGGACTCCACGACAACGCCGCCGAGGGTTGTTCCGTGACCGCCCAAGAACTTGGTGGCCGAATGAATGACAACGTCGGCTCCCCACTCTATGGGGCGGGAAAGGTAGGGAGTGGCAATGGTGGAGTCAATGATGAGCGGGATGCCGTGCGCGTGCGCAACCTCGGCTAGGCCCTCGATATCGGCTACCTCGCCCGAGGGGTTTGCTACGGTCTCGGCAAAGATGAGTTTGGTCTTATCGGTGATGGCGGCCGCGTAGTCCTCGGGGTTAGCCGAGCGCACGAACGTGGTCTCCACACCGAAGCGGCGCAGGGTGACATCGAGTTGCGTGATGGAGCCACCGTAAAGGTTGGCGGAGGAGACAATGTGGTCGCCAGCGCCGGAGAGGGAGGCGAACGTGATGTACTGCGCCGAGAGGCCCGACGATGTCGCTACGGCGCCAAGTCCACCCTCGAGACTGGCAACACGTTCCTCGAACGAGGCGACCGTGGGGTTGCCCAGGCGCGAGTATATGTTGCCGTACTTCTGCAGGGCAAAGCGCGCTGCAGCATCCGTGGTGTCATCAAAGACAAACGCACTGGTTTGGTAGATGGGGAGCGCGCGGGCACCCGTCACTGCGTCGGGAATGTTACCTGCGTGAATGGAACGGGTCTTGAACCCGTACTCGCGATCTGCCATGAGTCAACGGTAGCCGAGTCGTGATGGCCCGGCCATATGGCGGCGTCACATGCGGTAACGCGTGCCCGCGCCACACGCCCCCGCGCCACACGCCCCCGCCTGCTGCAGCAGCAAAAGAGTCGCGCTAGATCCAGGTTGGCAACCACATGTGAGCCTGCCAGAACCAATACGGCACCTGAATGCCCGACCAAATCGGGAAGAAGAAGGCACTGACCAAAATAACGAAGCCGAGATAGATGGCCACGACACGGATTCCACTGAGGCGGCGCCAGGTCGCATCCGTTCTATTGCCCAAAATAATACCGATTGTGAAGGTCAGCGCCAAGATCATGTAAGGCTCATAGATGATGCCGTAGAACTGAAAAACGGTGCGGTTCATGTACATGAGCCAGGGTAGATATCCGGCAACCATGCCCATCAAGATGAAGCCCACGCGCCATTCGCGCCAGCGCGCAAACCGGTAAATCAGGTACCCAATGGCCGCGGTGCCGGCCCACCAGATGAGGGGGTTGGCAAGGGCAGTTATGGCCGCCGAACAGGAGTCGAACGTGCAGCCGTTCTCGCCGTTGACCGAGCCCTCGTAGAACATGCTCGTGGGGCGAATCATGAACAGCCACGTCAAAGGGTTGGCCTGATACGGATGAGCAACCGTAAGCCCCGTATGGAATGCGTAGGCGGACTGGTGGTACAGCCACAGGTTTTGAGCCCAATCAGGCACCCAGGCAAACGGGCCGCTCCAGGCAAGACCGTTCGTGGGTGTAATCGTGTGGCGGCCGTAACCACCAGCGGTGAGGATCCAGCCTGTCCACGACAGCACGTAGGTAACAGCGGCAATGGGAACCAGGGCAATGAAGGCCGCCGGAGCCTGCTTCAAGAGGGAGGCTGATAGCCAGAAGGGGAGGCCTTCGCGGCGGCGATCGAGTGCATCCATGACGATGACATAGAGGCCAAAGGCGGCGAGAAAATAGAGCCCCGACCATTTCACGCTGATCGCGAGACCGAATGTTAGGCCGGCGGCAACTAACCACGGGCGCCACCAGAGGGTGGGCCCCCAATGCGGTGATGCACCCCGCGCTCGCCGGGCAGCCAGCATCTCGCCGAGCCGTCGCCGTGACCACTCTCGGTCGATGAGCATGAGACCAAAGCCGGCCAGCACAAAGAGTGCCACAAAATTATCGAGCAGGCTGACGCGCGACAGCACGATGGCGTGGCCATCGATCGCCAGAAGACCACCGGCGATAACGGCTAGCAAGGTAGAGCCGGTGAGGCGGCGAGCGATGAGGGCGATCAACAGCACCATCAGGATGCCCGCGACGGCCACCGAAACACGCCAACCAAAGGCGTTGTGTGCACCAAAAGCTGCCATGCCGAGAGCGATGAGCCACTTGCCCAATGGCGGATGCACAACGTAGGAGCCCTCGGTGGTGAATATGTTGGTTTCGCCCGCGGCAAAGCGAGGATCCGTCTCGGCCGGCCAGGTCGTTTCGTATCCGTTATTCCAGAGGCTCCAGGCATCCTTGACATAAAAAGTCTCGTCAAAAATCAGGGAGTGAGGTTGGCCGAGGTCCCAGAGGCGCAGGCCCGCACCGATGGCGGTCACGGCAAGGGGGCCACCCCAATACCAAAGCTTTTGGCGGGCGGGTGTCGCCAGCGTGCGCGCCCACCAGTCATCGAGGCGGGTTCCCCTCGGGGTGTCGTCTTCGCTGTTGGGCTGAGGAACGGTCGGAGCAAAATCCTCAGAGCGCGGGGGCAGGGGTGCCGTCTTGGCGTCGTAAGCGACCGCTTCGGCTGCTTCGCGGGCGGCCCGGGCTTCGCGCCTGGTCAGTTCGCCGGCGGGTCGTGGGGCAACGGTGTTTGCAGAAGAGATTGCCTGCTCATCCGTTGGGTTATCACTCACGGGGAAAGCTTATCGAGCCGGGGCAGTGCCAGACTGGAGGCGTGATCATTCTTGGAGCAACACCTATTGGCAATCTTGGCGATGTTTCTCGCCGCCTGGTGGAGATGTTGAGCACGGTGACCATCATTGCCAGTGAAGACACCCGCACGACCCAAAAACTGTTGCGCGCGTTGGAAATCGAGAACCGGCCGAGGCTTATTGCGCTGCACGATCACAACGAGAGCTATAAGTCGCTCGAAATTATTGAACTTGCGCGCGAGGCAGACGTTCTCGTGCTTAGTGACGCCGGCATGCCCACCGTAAGCGACCCCGGGTTCCATCTCGTTGAAGCAGCAGCGGCAGCCGGTGTTCGCGTCACTGCTTTGCCTGGCCCGAGTGCCGTCATCACAGCGCTCGCCGTGGCCGGTCTGCCCACGGACCGTTTTACCTTCGAAGGGTTCTTGCCGCGCAAGCAGGGGGAGCGAAAGACGCTCTTCACTCAGCTTGCCCGGGAAACCCGCACCATGGTGTTCTTCGAGTCCCCTAACCGCATCGCTGATTCTCTGGCGGATGCTCAGGATGTCCTTGGCGCCGACCGCCGCGCGGTTGTCTGCCGCGAACTTACCAAGATGTTTGAGGAGGTCAAGCGAGGAACGCTCGGTGAACTGGCTACCTGGGCGGCGGAAGGTCTGCGCGGCGAAATTGCCCTTGTTCTCGCCGGTGCCGAACCGTCAACAATGAGTCTGGAAGCGGGGCTGGCCCAGGTGCGCACCCTCGTGGCCGATGGCGTTCGCCTCAAAGAGGCCACAACCCAGGTCGCCGAAGCCACAGGGCTCGGTAAGCGTGACCTCTACCAAGCCGCGCTCGAGGCGCGCACGCCTTAGCCTTCGGAATCCGCGGTGGAGTCCTGTGGCTTCGTTTTCTTCTGCATCAGGTTGCCAGTTAGGCGGGCCGCCCAGGCTCCGTTGGGATCGGAATCGATGAGGACCATGCGCACGAGCAATGTCATGGGCACGGCCAGCAATGCGCCCAGAGGTCCGAGAATTGCCGCCCAGACGATGACGGAGACGAATGTTAGCGTGAACCCGATGCCGACGTGCACCCCCACAAAGACAGGTTGCAACAGGGTTTGAACCATGTTGGCCGCGGCATAAAGAAGGATCACCAGAATCGCCAACGGCCAGCCACCAATCAGGAGCGCAATGATGGCCGGCGGAATGACGCCAATGACAAAACCGATGTTGGGAATGTAGTTGGTAATGAAGGCGAGAACCGCCCAGGTCAGCGGTCCGGGGATGCCCAACGCCACCAAAATAATCCCGTCGAGCACGGCAATGAAGAGGCCAAAGATCGTGTTGACGACCACGTAACGGCGCACGCCTACGGCGTAGGTATTAAAAGACGCGGCGAGGCGCGGGCGGCGCTCGGATAGCTCCTTGAGCAACGAAGGCACGAAGGCCGCATCGGCTGCCATGAAAAGAACGTAGGCCACCACCAAAATCAGGCCGACCGAGGAATCGAAGAAAGTGTTCGCAACGCTGAGACCGATGGCGACGAGTTGATCCTGGTCGAAGCCGGAGACCAGGCTCTCAGTGCCCAGTGGCACGATCCCCGCAGTGGTGAGCCAGCCGATAATTTCATCAGAGACGGCGTTGAGTCGGTCGGCATACTCGGGGAGCTGTTGGGCGAATTGGGTCACGGCAAAAGCAAGCAGTGTTGCAAAAATAGCAAGGGCAATATAAACGGCGAGCACAACAACGCCGGTTGCAATCCACCGAGGCCAACCCCACCGTTCTAGGCGATACCGCAGCGGATGCGCCACGATCGTGAGCACTGCCGCCAGCACAAGTGGCCCCACCACATCGCGGGCACTATGCAGGCCCCAAATAGCGATGCTGGCCGCCGCCGCGGCGATAAGAATTCGCGTTGTCCGGGAAAAATAGGCTGAGTGGCTGGTGGTGCTCACGCGGTCCTCACATCCTTGTTGCTCAAATTAGAATAGAAACTATGTCATCTGGCAAAAGTTTTTATGTCACTACGCCCATCTTCTATGTAAATGACGTTCCCCACATTGGGCACGCGTACACCGAGGTGGCTGCAGACGTTCTTGCGCGCTGGCACCGCCAGGCCGGAGATGACACGTGGCTGCTCACTGGAACCGATGAGCACGGCCAAAAAATCTTGCGCACCGCCACGGCAAACGGCTCCACGCCTCAGGAATGGGCCGATCGCTTGGTCGAGAACTCCTGGAAGCCACTTCTTGAAACCATCGATATTTCTAATGACGATTTCATTCGAACCACGGATGCGCGCCACGAAGAAAATGTTCAAAAGTTTTTACAGCACATCTATGACGCTGGGTACATTTACACCGGTGAGTACGAGGGTTCGTACTGTGTTGGTTGTGAAGAGTACAAGCAGGCCAGCGATCTCGTAGAGGGTACCGGCGAGTACGTCGGCCAGCAGGTCTGTGCGATTCACTCCAAGCCCGTTGAGATGTTGCACGAGAAGAACTACTTCTTCCGCATGAGTGATTTCACCCAGAAACTTCTCGATCTTTATGAGGAGCGCCCCGACTTCATTCAGCCCGAGTCTGCCCGCAACGAGGTCATTCAGTTCGTCAAACAGGGTCTGTCTGATTTGTCGATCTCCCGCTCCAGCTTCGACTGGGGAATCAAGCTTCCCTGGGATGACAGCCACGTCGTCTACGTGTGGTTTGACGCGCTACTCAACTACGTCACTGCATCGGGGTACGGTTACGACGCTGAGACGTTGGCCCGCCGCTGGCCGGCCACGCACATTGTGGGCAAGGACATTCTGCGTTTTCACGCCGCTATTTGGCCGGCCATGCTGCTGGCCGCCGGACTCGAGGTTCCACACCAGGTTTTCGGCCACGGCTGGTTGCTTGTCGGCGGCGAAAAGATGTCCAAGTCGAAACTGACGGGCATTGCCCCGAACCAGATCACTGACACATTTGGGTCAGATGCCTTTAGGTACTACTTCATGAGCGCCATCAGCTTTGGCCAAGATGGCTCGTTTAGCTGGGAAGACCTGTCGGCTCGTTACCAGGCTGAGTTAGCGAATGGTTTTGGCAACCTGGCATCGCGCACGATTGCCATGGTCGGCCGCTACTTCGACGGTGTCGTTCCCGCCCCCGGCGAATACTCCGAGGCTGACAAAGCCATCCAAGACATCGTTGCCACTGCCACGGCTCAAGCCGATGACGCAATCGAACGTCTTGCTATTCACGAAGCGATTGCCTCCATCTGGACCATTGTCGAAGCGCTCAACGGTTACATCACTGAGACGGCCCCCTGGGTTCTTGCCAAGGATCCCGCCAACAACAAACGCCTCGCCACAGTTTTGTACACGGCTCTAGAGGGGTTGCGGGCGCTCGCGGTCTTGCTCTCTCCGATTGTGCCTCGTTCTACGGCAATCCTGTGGAGCGCCCTGGGCGCCGAACCGTCACTCGGTGCGGTTTCTGCTCAGCCCATTCGTTCAGCAGGGACCTGGGGCCAACTCGCCGTTGGCGCTGCGACCTCGGCTCTCGAACCACTGTTTCCGCGCATCGACACTGCTGCCGACACTGCTGCAGAAGCTACCAAATAGGCAAGCTGCCTTCGTATGACTGAATCGGCATATATCCGCAAGCGCGAAAAGGTCGCCGAGCACGGCCAAACGCGTGACCTCACCTACCCTCCGCTCCCAGAAGCGTTACCGGTGGGCACGTATGACAACCACACGCACCTCGAGATTGCCGATGGCGAGAACCCCATCGATTTTCACGAGCACCTGGAGCGCGCTGCAACAGTGGGCATTATGGGTGTCGTGCAGGTGGGGGGCGACATTGAAACCTCTCGTTGGTCTGCCGAAGTTGCGGCTACGGAGCCGCGCATGCTCGCGGCCGTGGCTATTCATCCCAATGAGGCACCACGTTATGAAGAGGCCGGCATGCTTGATGAAGCTCTCTCCGTCATAGATGAGTTGGCATCGTGGCCACGCTCGCGGGCCGTGGGTGAAACAGGTCTCGACTTTTTTCGCACGGGGGAAGAAGGCCTCCCTGCTCAGCACCGCTCGTTTGAAGCGCACATCGGTATTGCAAAGAAGCACTCGATCGCCATGCAAATTCATGACCGGGATGCGCACGAGGCTGTTATCGAGACGCTCCTTCGCATCGGCGCTCCCGCCAAGACGGTCTTTCACTGCTTTTCTGGAGACGCGGCCATGGCACGCATCGCTGCCGATAACGGTTGGTATCTCTCGTTCTCGGGAACGGTTACGTTCAAAAAGAATGACGAACTACGCGAGGCCCTCAGGCTGATTCCCCGTGAGTTGATTCTGGTCGAGACAGATGCACCTTTCCTCACCCCGCAGCCCTTCCGCGGTCGCCCCAATGCTCCGTACCTCACCCCGCATACTGTGCGCGCGATGGCCAATCACCTCGAGGCAGACCTGGGTGAATTCTGCGAGCAGCTGGCGATTAATACTGAGCGTGTTTACGGTTCCTGGCAGGAGGGTCTGACGGCAAGCGCGTAGCGCTGGCCCTCAGAATTTCTTATGTCAGACACGAACGCGAACGTTACCCTGCTCGGGGCAACCGAGGTGCGCAAGCTTGCCGAACTGCTCGACGTTACCCCCACCAAAAAGCTTGGTCAGAACTTTGTCATCGATGCCAACACGGTGCGCAAGATCGTCAAAGTCGCCAAGGTTGAGGCCGGCGATACCGTGGTTGAAATTGGCCCAGGACTGGGCTCGCTCACGCTTGGTTTGCTCGAGGCTGGTGCCGGGGTCGTCGCTGTGGAAATCGATGGACGCCTCGCCACGCAACTTCCCGTCACGATTTCGGAACACGCGGCCGGCACGTCACTGACCGTCATTCATGAGGACGCCATGAAAGTGATGGTGCTGCCGGATGCGCCCACACGGTTGGTTGCAAACCTTCCGTACAATATTTCGGTTCCGGTCTTGCTTCACTTTATGGAACATTTTGGGAGCATCCGTTCGGGTGTTGTTATGGTTCAGGCTGAAGTGGGGCATCGCCTGGCTGCGGCCCCCGGGTCGAAGGTGTACGGCGGCCCCAGCGTGAAAGCCGCCTGGTACGGCGCCTGGCGCATCGCGGGAACTGTCAGTCGCCAAGTTTTCTGGCCCGTGCCGAATGTGGATTCGGTTCTCGTGGGCTTTGAACGATTTGACGAAGAGCCCGGCAACGACGCACTGCGTCTTCGCACGTTTGAACTGGTCGATGCCGCTTTTGGGCAGCGCCGCAAAATGTTACGTCAAGCGTTGTCGACCCTTTGCGGCACCAGTGCCGCAGCGGTTGAGCTTCTCGAAGCCGCTGGAATCGATCCGACACTCCGCGGAGAGCAGCTGAGTGTCGCCGACTTCGTGTCGATGGCCCGTCACAGCTAAGTTGGAAGTATGACGGAGACACATTCATCAGAGGCTGTGCACGCCAGGGCTCCCGGCAAGATTAACGTCTCGCTGAAGGTGGGTTCCGTCATGGATGACGGCTACCACGATGTCGCTACCGCCTATCAAGCCGTGTCACTCTATGAAGATGTGCGGGCCTGGCACGCCGATGATTTTTCCGTCTCGTTCACCGGTCCCATCGACACCACCGGGGTTCCTCTCGACGCGACAAACCTTGCGATTAAAGCGGCACGTGTGCTGGCTCGCAAGACAAAGTACCGCGGGGGAGTGCGCCTCGAGATTGAGAAGCACGTGCCTGTTGCTGGCGGAATGGGTGGGGGCTCGGCCGATGCCGCAGCAACCCTCGTGGCGTGCGACGCACTGTGGCAAACCAATCTGAGCCGTGACGACATGCTCGCCCTGTGCGCCCAGCTCGGCTCCGACGTTCCCTTCGCCTTTCTAGGAGGAACAGCCATCGGAACCGGTCGTGGCGATCGCCTCAGCCCGGCCCTTGCCAAAGGTCAGTTCCACTGGGTCTTGGCCCTTGCCGACTTTGGCCTGAGCACCCCCATGGTTTATTCCGAACTGGATGCGCACCGCGAACGCAACGTGCGCGACATTACGCCCTCGCCGGTCTCGCCTCAGGTTGACCCCGAGGTGCTTCACGCGTTACGTGCCGGAGACCCGCATATGTTGGCCGACGCACTCTCCAACGACTTGCAGGCTCCCGCACTGCACCTTGAACCAACACTCAAGCGCGTGCTTGAACTCGGTGAAAAAAACGGCGCTCTTGCCGGAATTGTTTCGGGCTCGGGGCCCACCATTGCCTTTCTTGTGGCAGATAACGAAGCGGCGATCGACTTGCAGGTGACCCTCAGTGCTGCGCAGTTTCACGCAGTGCGTGTGACGGGTCCTGTGCACGGCGCCCGGATTGTGAACGACTAAATGGCTCATCTCCTCGGCGGAGAATCCCTGCACCTCGAATACCCCACCCGCGTCGTCTTTGACGCCGTGACTGTGGGGATCAACGACGGCGATCGCATTGGCGTCGTTGGTCGTAACGGTGACGGAAAATCCACATTGCTCTCTCTCCTCGCTGGTCGCATCGAACCCGACTCCGGCCGCGTGACCCGCAGCGGTGGCCTCACACTCGGCATGCTCGACCAGTCCGACGAGATCGACCCCACCCTCACCGTCGGCTTCACGATTATCGGTGGCATCGAAGAGCATGTCTGGGCCGGTGACGCGAACGTGCGTGATGTGCTCTCGGGTCTCGTCTCCGATATCCCCTGGGACGCCTTGGTCGGCGACCTCTCCGGTGGCCAACGTCGCCGGGTGGCCCTCGCCGCGTTGCTGACCGGTGATTACGACGTCATATTTTTGGATGAGCCCACGAACCACCTTGACGTTGAGGGCATTTCGTGGCTGGCGGGTCACCTGCGCAAACGGTGGCCCAATGGCCGCGGCGGCCTCGTGGTGGTTACCCACGATAGGTGGTTCCTCGACGAGGTCTCCACACAGACCTGGGAAGTCCACGATCGCATTCTTGAGCCCTTTGAGGGCGGATACGCGGCTTATATTTTGCAGCGCGTTGAGCGTGACCGCATGTCGGCAGCCAGTGAGAACAAGCGTCAAAACCTCATGCGCAAGGAGCTGGCATGGCTTCGTCGCGGTGCCCCCGCTCGCAGCACCAAGCCAAAGTTCCGCATTGAGGCGGCCAATCAGCTGATCGAGGATGAGCCTCCCATTCGAGACAGTGTCACCCTGTCATCCATGGCCATGCAGCGCCTGGGCAAAGATGTCGTTGACCTCGAGAACGTTTCAGTCAGCTACGGCGATAAAGATGTTTTGCGCGACATCACGTGGCGCATCGCTCCCGGAGAGCGCACCGGCATTTTGGGCATCAATGGCGCGGGTAAATCTACGTTGCTTGGTCTCGTCTCTGGCCATGTCAAGGCCACCAGCGGCCGAATCAAACGCGGCACGACTGTGAAAATTGCTACCCTTACCCAACAGCTCGATGAGCTGAAAGACGTGCAAAACGACCGTGTGAGTACCGTCATCGCGGGCAAGAAAACCACATACGTCACGGCCGGCAAAGAGATGACTCCCGGCCAGCTGCTCGAGCGCATGGGTTTCGCCAGCGCCCAACTGTCGACGCCCGTCAAAGATCTGAGCGGTGGCCAGAAGCGTCGCCTGCAGCTGTTGCTTATTCTGCTTGATGAGCCCAATGTGCTCATCCTCGATGAGCCGACTAACGACCTTGACACCGACATGCTCGTGGCTATGGAGGACCTGCTTGACACGTGGCCCGGAACGCTATTGGTCATCTCGCACGATCGCTACCTACTCGAGCGAGTGACCGATAACCAGTTTGCTGTCATGGACGGTCACGTTCGCCACCTTCCTCGCGGCGTCGATGAGTACCTCGAACTGCGCACCAAGCAGA
>JBLHYZ010000009.1:0-13732 GCA_047631115.1 Alpinimonas sp.
CCGTTATCGCAACGATGGCTGAGCAGATTGACATCATCAACGCCGGCGACTTGGGTGGCACGATGCGCCTCGGTCTGTACCCCGCGGCCTTGGCCAAGGGATCATTGGCAGCAGACCTCTACGGCTCGGAGCTGATCGATGAGCGTCACCGTCATCGCTACGAGGTAAACAACGCCTTCCGTGCTCAGATCGAAGCGGCCGGCCTGGTCTTCTCCGGGACCTCACCCGACGGCCAACTCGTGGAGTTCGTCGAGCTACCGCGAACAGTTCACCCTTTCTACATCGCAACGCAGGCGCACCCCGAACTCCGTTCGCGCCCCAACCACGCACACCCCCTCTTTGCTGGTTTGGTCGAGGCATCTCTGGCTCGCCAGCAGGCCAGTCGCCTCTTTGATATCGAAGAAGCCTAAGCCTCTCGATGCGTGAAGCAATCGACGCCTCTGGGCTGAACGACGACGAGGTCCTGATGGACCAACCGGCCGACGTAGAGATTGTCGACGAGTCGATTGTGTTCACCGGTCGGGTCTGGGATATTCGTCATGAAAAGTTTCGGTACAACGACGAGACACTCGGGCGCGATTTTGTCGCGCACACGGGAGCCGTTGCCGTTCTGGTTCTTGACAACGAAGACCGCATCCTCGCGATTCGGCAATACCGCCACGCCGTACGCCTGCGCGAGTGGGAGATCCCCGCGGGGTTACTAGACATCGTCGGTGAAGATCCGCTGTCAGCCGCCAAGAGAGAATTGGCCGAAGAAGTAGACCTCGAAGCCGATGAGTGGAGTGTTCTCTCGGATTACTCGACGTCGCCCGGCGGCAGCAACGAGATTGTGCGCATCTATGTCGCCCGAGGCCTGCACACTATTGACCAGGCGTTCGTCCGCACTGGCGAGGAAGCCGATATCGAGATGCGCTGGGTCAGCCTCGATGACGCCTATGAGGCAGCGCTGAATCGTCAGATTACGAACTCTGTCATTTTGATTGCCGTCCTGAGCGCTTACGCGTCGAGGTCGCGCGACTGGAGCACCCTCCTTCCCGGCGATGCACCCTGGCCGATGCGCCGTTGGCGGGACGCGAGCGCACGATGAGCTTCGCGAGCGCGCAGAGCAACTATCTGCGTTACGTCTCGATTGAACGGGGGCTTTCGGCCAACACCCTGGCCGCTTATACGCGTGACCTCACGGCGTATAACGAGTGGATGCTCGCCCACGGCATTACCGATGTGGTGGCCGTCACCCTGTCAGATGTGAGTGCTTACTTGCAGTCGTTGGCCACGCGGGCCGAGAAGCCCCTCACGGCCTCGAGCCAATCCCGAACACTGTCTTCGATTCGGGGATTCCACAAGTTTTTGGTTGAGGAATCTGTGCTGGAGAACGACGTCACCGTCGATCTCTCGCCGCCGAAACTTCCCAAACGGCTCCCCAAGGCCATCAGTATCGACCAGATGGCCGCATTGTTGGCGGCCGTTGAAGGCGACGAGGAGAGCCGTGTGCGGGATCGCGCCCTGCTTGAGCTGTTGTACGCCACGGGTGCCCGCATTACCGAAGCGGTCTCGCTCAACGTCGATGATGTATCCGGCGAAGACGGCATCATTAGGCTTCGAGGTAAAGGGGGCAAAGAGCGCATTGTGCCGGTGGGATCCTTTGCCCGGGCCGCCTTAGAGGCCTATCTCATTCGGGTTCGCCCCCTTTACTCCGCCAAGGGTTCGTCGACGCCAGCACTGTTTCTTGGCCCTCGTGGCGCTCGCGTGTCGCGGCAAATGGCGTGGCTCATCATTCGTGAGGCGGGGGAGCGCGCCCAACTGGGCATTGAGTTGTCGCCGCACACGTTCCGCCACAGCTTTGCCACCCATCTTTTGGCCGGAGGGGCCAACGTGAGAGTGGTGCAGGAACTGCTGGGGCATGCCTCCGTCGCCACCACCCAGATCTACACGCTCGTGACCGCGGATACTCTGCGAGAGAGCTACATCACGGCACACCCGCGGGCTCGATAAGGAGCCCCCGTAAACCCGTAGAATTACACAGCATCAACGATCGCGGGTTTCCCGCCACAATCTCACCCGGGAGGGCGGCACCAGTGGCATTTGTTTACAAGGATGGCGTGAAAGTTGGAGCGACCGGTCGGCCTCTGCGCGAATTTGCCGAGCCGCCGAAGTTAGATTCCCACGGACCCGCCCGCGTCATTGCCATGTGTAATCAAAAAGGTGGCGTCGGCAAGACCACCACCACAATTTCTTTGGCCGCGTCGCTGGCAGAATATGGCCGCAAGGTTTTGGCTCTGGACTTCGACCCCCAGGGTGCACTCTCCGCCGGTCTTGGCGTTGCTACGCACGATGTGCCCACCATCTATGATCTTCTGCGCGGAATTGAAAAGGATGCCCACAAAGTCATTCAGCACACCTCCGTTCCTGGACTCGATGTCATCCCGGCCAACATCGACCTCTCGGCCGCTGAAGTTCACCTCATCAACGAGGTTGCTCGCGAGCAAATCTTGGCCGGCATTCTGCGCCAAGTGCGCAACGATTACGACGTCATTTTCATCGACTGCCAGCCGTCTCTGGGCCTGCTTACGGTAAACGCGCTGACAGCAGCCCACGGCGTGCTGATTCCGCTGGAGTGCGAGTTCTTCGCCTTGCGGGGGGTGGCTCTGTTGATCGAGACCATCGACAAGGTGCGCGACCGCTTGAACCCCGCCATTGAGCTAGACGGCATTGTGGCGACTATGTTTGACCCCCGCACCCTGCACTCGCGCGAGGTCATTGATCGGGTTGTCGAGACGTTTGGTGACAAAGTGTTAGATACCGTCATTGGCCGCACGGTTAAATTCCCGGATGCCTCGGTTGCCGGTCAGCCCATCACCCAATTTGCCCCCGAACACGCCGCGGCGCACGCGTACCGTCAGCTTGCCCGAGAACTGATCGAACGTGGCGCTGTCGCTTAGTCCTCAAGCGCATGGCTCGGCATCGCTGAGTTCAAAGGAGCTGAGCTCGCCGGAGCAGAGTTCGCAGCCACTCGACTCTCACACACTCGAGGAGGCTGGATTTCGTGTTGCCGTTCGCGGGTTTGAGGGGCCGTTCGACCTTCTACTTTCTCTGATTGCCAAGCACGAACTCGACATCACCGAGATTTCGCTCAGCGCCGTCACCGACGAATTCATCCAGTACCTCAAAGGGCTGAACACGGCCGAGGAACTCGATCAGGCCACGGAGTTCTTGGTCGTTGCCGCCACCCTGCTCGATTTGAAAGTGGCGGGGCTGCTTCCGCAGGGCGAGCTGGTTGACGCCGAAGACGCTGCTCTCTTTGAGGCACGAGACATGCTGTTCGCCCGGTTGCTGCAATACCGTGCCTTCAAAGATGTCTCCCTCTGGTTTGCCAATGCTCTCGAAGCCGAATCCACGCGTCACCCGCGCATCGTGCGTCTCGAGGATCGCTTTCGCCGCAGCGTTCCTGAATTGATCTGGACCACCAGCCCGGAAGACTTGGCCGCGCTGGCCCTTCTCGCCTTCGCCCCTCGCGAGATACCCGTGATTGGTCTCGATCATCTGCACTCACCGTTGGTCAGTATTCGAGAGCAAGCAGCCATCGTGGTTACTGCACTTCGCCGCGGCAAGCCCGTCACCTTTCGTGAGCTGATAGCCGACGCTGCCCTGGGCACAAGCGGCGGACAAGCCGTGGCCGGGGTGATCGTGGCACGCTTCTTGGCGGTACTCGAACTGTATCGCCACGCTGCCATCACCTTTGAGCAAGACGAACCACTGGGGGAGTTGACCCTCAGCTGGTCAGCCACCAACTGGTCAGACGAGAACCTTGCTCACCTCGGAGCCGACTATGACCGATGAGACTATGACCGACGAAACCATGGCAGGCACGATCCAGGTTGAGCGCGCGCTCGAAGCGATCTTCATGATTGCTGACGAACCCCAGAGTCTCGTATCGCTCGCCACCGCACTCAGTGTGCCCGTCAAAGCGGTAAAAGCGGCCATTGATTCTCTCGCCGCCGATCTCGATGGCAAAGGTGAAGGCCCGGAGCGCGGCTTTGAACTTCGTGAAGTGGGCGGTGGTTGGCGCTTCTATGTTCGCGAGAGTTATGACACCGTGGTTGCCGACTTTGTCTTGACCCAGAACCCCACGAAGCTGTCGCAGGCGGCGCTGGAGACTCTGTCGGTTATTGCCTACAAGCAGCCGATTAGCCGTGGGCAAATCGCCTCCATTCGGGCTGTCAACGTGGACTCTGTGGTGCGCACACTTGTGAGTCGCGGAATGATTACCGAGGTTCAGACCGACGCCGAAACGGGCGCAATTTTGTACGGAACCACCGAGCTCTTGCTCGTTCAACTGGGCATCAATTCCCTTGATGAACTGCCCCATATTTCTCCGTTGCTCTCTGACGGAGCGGAAGGCTTCAATGTCGACGCACGATAGAAACGAACGTCCCCCCATTCCCACGTGGGGAGACGAGCCCACGGGCATAAGAATTCAAAAAGTTATGGCCTCAGCAGGCGTGGGTTCGCGCCGTGTTGCAGAAAACATGATTGCGCAAGGGCGTGTCAGCGTGAACGGCGCGGTCGTCGTATCTCCAGGCATGCGGGTGGATCCCGAGGTTGACCAGGTCACCGTTGATGGCGTCGCTGTTCAAACCGACACCAGCAAGGTCTACGTCATGTTGAACAAGCCCGTCGGCATCGTTTCTTCCTTGAGCGACGACCGGGGCCGCCCCGATCTCACCCAGTTCACCAACCAGTTTGATGAGCGACTCTTCAATGTGGGGCGGCTAGATGCCGAGACTAGCGGGCTGCTGATTCTCACCAATGACGGCGACCTCGCCCACGTTTTGGCTCATCCCAAATTTGGCGTCACCAAGACATACATCGCTAAGGTGACGGGCAAAGTTTCTCCTCAAACCCTCAGCAAGCTCACCAAGGGCATCACTCTCGACGACGGCTTCATTCAGGCCGACCGCGCACGCCTGCTGACGTACTCTCAGAGCGAGGGAACCTCTTTAGTTGAGCTGACCCTGCACTCTGGACGCAACCGGATCGTGCGCCGCATGATGGCCGAAGTGGGGCATCCCGTTCTTGAACTCGTGCGCCGCCAATTTGGGCCCTTAAACCTGGGCACGCTGCAAATCGGGCAGCTGCGGCGCCTCACCAAGGTTGAGCTCGGACAACTTCTCACTCTGTCGCGCCCCGTTGACGAGCGCGACGAGCGCGACGAGCCTGCTTCTGCCGATGGTCGTGCTGAGAATTCAGGCGCTGACGTCGAAGATGACGATGACTTTGACGACGACTTTGACGACGACTTTGACGATGATAACGACGGTTTTGAAGCGGATCCTTGGCAGGACGAGCAAGACGCCAAAGCGGCGAAAAAGCGAGGAAAGTAACGTGACCGACAGCACGTCATCTACGCGCGCCACGCCATCACCACGCTTGTCGGGTCAAGTTCGCATTGTGGGAACGGGACTTCTGGGCGGCAGCATTGCCCTGTCACTCACGTCTCAGGGAGTCGACGTTGTGCTCGCCGATGCTTCCCCGTCTAGTGTTCGCTTGGCGGTTGATCTTGGTGCCGGCCACGCGGCCTCTTCCGAAGACAACCCCACGCTCATCGTGGTCTGTGTGCCCCCTGACGTGACGGCCGACATCATTGAGGCAGAGCTCCTCCGTTTTCCCGACGCTGTGGTGACCGACGTCGCCAGCGTGAAACTCGCGCCGCTGCATGACCTGCAAGAACGCGGTGTGGACCTCACTCGCTACATTGGATCTCACCCGCTTGCCGGCCGCGAACGTGGCGGCACGATTTCGGCTCGTGGCGATCTCTTCTTGGGGCGTCCTTGGGTTATTTGCCGCGACGAAGAGACCCCGCGCTGGGCGCTCTCGCTGGTAGAGGATCTCGCGCATGACGTGGGCGCTCTCACTATTGAGATGACGCCAGAAGCACACGATGACGCCGTGGGCCTCGTCTCGCACGTGCCGCAAATCATGTCGTCCTTGATGGCCAAGCAATTGCAGAACGCCTCCGATGACGCCGTTCGGCTTGCCGGCCAAGGCCTGCGTGATGTCACCCGCATTGCGTCCAGCTCTCCTGAGCTGTGGATTCAAATTCTGGGCGCCAACAGTGAGGCTGTTGTGGGCGTTCTCGAGCGCATTCAAGATGATCTAGCCGAGGTAACACAGGCTCTGAGAAACATGGATGCCCCGGGATCCCGCCGCGCTATTGCCCGCGAAATTTCTGCTGGCAACGATGGTGTCGCTCGCCTCCCCGGAAAGCATGGTCAGAACCGCCGCTTTGCTTCGCTCATCGTGCTGATCGATGACACTCCCGGGCAACTCGCCCGGTTACTCACCGAGATTGGCGAGCTGGGCATCAACCTCGAAGACCTGCGCCTTGAGCACGCCGAGGGTGCCCAAATGGGATTGGTTGAGTTCTCGGTTCTGCCCGAGGTCGTTGACACCTTGACGCTTGAGCTGCAAAGACTCGGCTGGAGGATTGCCGCATGAACCCCACCATTGTTGCCCTCGACGGCCCCGCCGGCAGCGGCAAGTCCAGCGTGAGCAAGGCCGTGGCGCGTCGCCTCGGCTTTGACTACCTCGACACCGGTGCCGCCTACCGAGCTCTGGCCTGGCATGTTCTTGACAAAGGAATTGACGCCAGTGATGAGTTGACCGTCGTCGAGTCGTTGGTCACCTTCGACTATTCCATTGGTACTGACCCTGATAACTACTTCGTGCGAGTGGGTGCCACTGAGGTCACGGAGGCCATCCGCGAACCTCGCATTACCGGCGTTGTGAGCTTGATCGCCCGGGTTCCTGCTGTGCGCGTTCACCTCAACAATGTGTTCCGCGCTCTCATGCAGAGCACCGCTCGAGCGGGCATTATTGCCGAGGGTCGCGACATCACGACGGTGGTCGCTCCTGACGCTTCCGTGCGAATCCTGCTCACCGCCTCAGAAGAGGCTAGAATGGCAAGGCGTTCCGCGGAATTACCAACGGAAGCGCAAGCGAATACGGCGTCACAGTTACGTGCCAGAGATGTGGCTGACTCCCGTGTATCCGACTTCATGACTGCCGCCGATGGCGTTGTGACCGTAGATTCTACGCTCCTCGCCTATGAGGAAACGATTGATGCGGTCGTTGAAGTTATTACATCCCGCACGTCGTGATTCGCACGAAGGAGAACACCCATGTCTGCTAATCAGACCCCCGGCGACGACGACATCCTTGATGCCGAAAATGAAGTCGGAGCACTCACCGAGCGCCTCGACAGCCTCGACGAAGAACTTGTCGTAGCACGAGCCGTCTCACTTCGCGCGAGCCTCGAAGACTACGAACTCGACGAAGATGACTTCGACCTGCTCGACACCATCACCGAAGATCCAGACAAGATCACGTATCTTCCGGCGCTTCCTGTGTTGGCTGTTGTCGGCCGCCCCAACGTGGGTAAGTCAGCTTTGGTCAATAGAATTCTTGGTCGCCGTGAAGCTGTCGTCGAAGACACTCCCGGTGTCACGCGTGACCGCGTTTCTTATAAGTCGGAGTGGAACACCCGGCACTTCACCCTGGTTGACACCGGCGGTTGGGAGCCTGATGCCAAGGGCATCAACGCCTCTGTCGCCGCTCAGGCAGAAATCGCCATTGACCTCTGTGACGCCGTGCTCTTTGTGGTCGACGCCAACGTGGGCGCCACCGCCACAGACGAGCATGTTGTGCGCATGCTCCGCAAAGCCAAAAAGCCGGTTTACCTCATCGCCAACAAGGTAGATGACGTTCGCCAGGAGCCCCTTATTGCTGAGCTTTGGTCCCTGGGCCTCGGTGAGCCCTTCCCCGTTTCTGCTTTGCACGGTCGCGGCATTGCCGACCTGCTCGACATGGTGGTCTCCAAGCTTCCCCTCGTTTCGGCTGTCGCCAAGCAAGAAGTGGGTGGCCCCCGCCGCGTCGCTATTCTTGGTCGCCCCAACGTGGGCAAGTCTTCACTACTGAATAAGGCCGCTGGCGAGGAGCGCGTTGTTGTCAACGAGCTTGCCGGAACCACGCGTGACCCCGTAGATGAGCAAGTCGACATCGGTGGCAAGATCTGGCGTTTTGTTGACACCGCCGGTATTCGTCGTCGCGTTCACCTGCAACAGGGTGCCGACTTTTACGCAACCCTGCGCACCAGTGCCGCCTTGGAGAAAGCTGAAGTTGCCGTCGTCATGATTGACGTCAGCCAGCCCATCAGTGAGCAAGATGTTCGCATCATTGACCTCGTTCTCGAATCTGGTCGCGCACTCGTCTTGGCCTTCAACAAGTGGGACCTTCTTGACGAAGATCGCCGTCGCTACCTCGAGCGTGAGATCGAACAAGATCTTGCGCACGTATCCTGGGCCCCGCGCGTGAACATTTCGGCTACCACCGGTCGCCACCTTGAGAAGCTTGCCCCTGCTTTGGAGCGCGCTCTTGAGTCATGGGATACGCGTATCCCCACCGGTAAGTTCAATGCCCTCTTGGCCGAGCTCACGGCCGCGCATCCTCACCCGGTTCGTGGCGGCAAGCAGCCTCGCGTCCTCTTTGGCACTCAGTCTTCGACGCGCCCACCGACGTTCGTTCTCTTCACAACCGGATTCTTGGACCCTGGATACCGTCGTTACATTACGCGCCGTCTTCGCGAGATCTATGGATTCGATGGAACCCCCATCAACGTCAACATGCGCGTTCGTGAGAAGCGCAAGCGCCGCACTTAAGCTGCGCCTCACGTAAGAAGCGCCCACGTGGGCCACGACGTGGGTAATTCGCGTCGCATCCCAGTATTATTTGATCGTGGAATTCAGCAGACGCTCTTTGGTGCTCGGCGGTTTAGCCTTTGGCACGACCCTTGTCGTGGCAGCATGTGCTCCGGCGCAGCGGTCGACGTCGGCTTCCGGCGGTGCTATCGACGGAAACGGTGCCATTACCGGCGGTGTGCCGGCACGCCCCACCTCGTTCCTTCGAACCTCGTGGTCGACCGACCCGTTCGCTGGGGGCTCGTATTCGTTCCTTGCCCCCAGCGATCTTGGAACGGATGCACGCTCGATGCTCGCCGAACGAGTTGGCCCCCTGCATTTCGCAGGCGAAGGCACTTCGTCGAACGCTCCGGCAACGACGCACGGAGCATTCGAGAGCGGGCGGCGCGTGGCGCGCGAACTCGTCGACATCCCGGGCACGATTCTCGTCATTGGCGCCGGTCTTGCTGGTCTTGCAGCTGCCCGAGACCTCGTCGATGCCGGGCGGGAAGTAATCGTGGTGGAGGCACGTGACCGCACCGGTGGCCGAGTGCACACCGTGGCTTTTGGCGGAGCAGTGGCCGAACTCGGGCCCTCCTGGATTCACGGGGCCGATGAGAATCCGATGACGCAGCTGGCTGCTGATGCCGGCGTCGAGACCATTGCGTTCGACTACGACAACCAGGTCGGCGGTAATGCGAAGGCTGCGGCGTTCGTCGAGGAGCTCACCGAGCGAGCTCTGGACGCGGATAGCGCCGAGAAGCGCCCACTCTCGGACCTGCTTCCCGATACCCTCAGCGCCGCGCAAAAGTGGGCGCTTTCGGTAGAAATCGATGGAGAATTCGGTGCTGAGCCCTCGGAACTCGCGATGGCCGCGCTCGACGAGGGGGAGGAGATGCTCGGCGAGGATGTGCTCCTCGAGCAGGGCTACAGTGCGATCACCGATTATCTGGCTGACGGGCTCGACATCCGGCTCAATTGGGTCGTCTCGGAAATCGATTATGGCGCAGAAGGCGTTACCGTCTATACCGCCGATGGGATCGAGTTGAGTGCAAACCTCGCGGTCATAACCTTGCCGGTCGGGGTTTTGAAGGCAGAGAACGTGGAGTTCACCCCGCCGTTACCGAGCGAGAAGACGGAGGCGCTCGACGGGCTCGGCAGTGGCTTACTCGACAAACTGTGGCTCGCGTTCGACGAAGTGTTTTGGGACGCCGAAGCCGACGTCATCAATTGGATCGACCCTGAGAATCCGGGACTGTGGCCTTTCTGGATCAACGGCTACAAGCTCTACGGCGTGCCGGTGCTGCTGAGCTTCAATGCGGGAGGGGTTGCGCGGGACCTCGCCGACTGGAGTGATGATGAGGTCGTCGCGAGCGCCATGACCGCTCTAGAGGCCATGGCTGGTTGAGCGTGTTCAGACGTCAGTGCTTTTCGGGCGGTTGGCAGGTTTGTGGTGCATTATTGAACAATGAGCGATCTTCCGCCACCACTTCCACCGCACGCTGTGCGTGATGTCGGCGATGCCTGGGTGTATGGGCCTGACGGGCAAAAGTTTTGGGGGCGCTTCGGTGCGGCTGGGCTGCTGGTCTGGCACGAAACCCTCGGCGTCTTGCTACAACACCGGGCGGGTTGGAGCCACTTCGGCGGCACGTGGGGCATTCCGGGCGGTGCAATCAATCAGGGCGAGGCCGCACAGGATGCTGCGCTGCGCGAAGCGCACGAAGAGGCGGGCGTTCCGGCAGAGCTGATGACCGTGATGTTCACCTCCGTCGTCGACCTCGACTTCTGGTCGTACACGACCGTTGTCGTGCAGGCGACCGAACCGTTCAATCCGGTCATGGGTGATGAGGAGAGTCAAGAATTGCGTTGGGTGTCGGTGGAAGCGGTCGAGCTGTTGCCGTTGCATCCGGGGTTCGAGGCAGCGTGGCCCACACTTCGCCTGCAGTTGGTTTCACCTTAAAGGTCGTCGCCGTTCGGGCAGGGATTGTCGCAGTACGTTCTTCATGCGGGCAACACAACTCGAGGCTGGGCAGTGCTGGGTAGTGCCGTGTCACGGCACTATTTCTCATCGGCACGGGACCTCTGTGGGAACCGGTAAGCTAAGCGAGGTTAAACATTCGTGTTCGACAAGTCACGGGCTGTGGCGCAGCTTGGTAGCGCACTTGACTGGGGGTCAAGGGGTCGCAGGTTCAAATCCTGTCAGCCCGACCAATGAAAAAACCACCCTTTCCGGGTGGTTTTTTTGTCGAATGGAGAGTCAGCTCGTGAGCGATGCCAGGCGCAGATTTGTTGATCTCACACCCCTTCGTGTGTCTCCTGCATTTGCCAGGCTGTGGATAGGAGCGGGGCTTTCGGGCATTGGCGCCCAGATGACAATCGTCGCTGTTGGCTTGCAGATTTATGACATTACCCAGAACACATTTCTCGTCGGTTTGGTTGGCGGTATCGCGCTCATCCCCATGCTTTTCGCGGGCCCTTGGGGCGGCATGCTCGCCGACAGCATGGACCGAAGAACAGTCATTCTCGGAGCTATCACGGTCTCGTGGCTGTCGACTCTGGGCCTGGTAATTCTCTCCGCGATGGACGCAGTTGAGAGATCGAATGGTGGCCGAGTAGAGATTTGGCCGTTCTATGTCTTTGCCACCATTAATGCCATGGCCTATATTATTTCTGGCGCGGCGAGGACGGCTGTGTATCCGCGCATTCTCGATATTGGTCTTGTCCCTCGAGCAACAGCACTGAGTGGCATTTCCATGGGAGTCCAGTACACGGTGGGTCCGGCCTTGGCGGGTGTCTTGGTGGCAACTTCCGGGTTTTCCACAGCGTTCACCGTTGATCTCGCGTTGGCCCTCGCTGGCTTCGTGGGTGTCGTCACGCTTCCCAAGATTCCTCCGCTGCACAACGCTGTTGCCAAAGGGTGGGGCGGTATTAGGCAGGGGTTGGCATTCTTGCGAACTGCACCCAACATTCGCACCAGTTTTATGTTCGACATTATTGCCATGAGCTTGGGTCGCCCCTACGCCGTTCTCCCCGCAGTGGCCGCAGTGGTGATTGGTGGTGGGCCGACCACGGTTGGTGTGCTCACGGCCGCTGCCGCCGTCGGCACCTTCGCCACGAGCTTGTTCAGTGGTCCCGTGGCTCATACGCGTCGCTATGGGCTGGCCATTGGTCGAGCTATCACGCTCTACGGAGCATTCATTGCTGCCTTCGGCGGGGTCGTTCTTGCGGGAGTCCTTGGTGCTTTCGGTGACGTCGGCAACGATTGGGCGCAGGTCAGCTGGTTGGGCCTCACTCTGGCGGCCATTTGTTTCTTCGGTATGGGTGCCTCCGATGAGGTGTCGGCAATTTTCCGATCCACGATTTTGCTCACCGCAGCTCCCGATGAGATGCGCGGTCGGCTTCAGGGCGTCTTCTATGCGGTTGTGGCGGGAGGGCCACGAATCGGTGACTTCTACACCGGCCTGCTGGCCGTCACTATCGCTCTGTGGGCCCCGGCGCTGATTGGCGGAATAGCAATCATGGTGACGATCACCATTCTCTTGGGCACGAACCACAGCTTCAGAAACTACGACAGCCGGACCCCTCAGTTGTAACAGCCGGTTGCATCTTCGACAGCTTTCACGCCGGCTTAGAATTACGTTGTGAACAGTGACCTAGACGACCTCGCTGCCTTCAGCGAGACCCGTTCTGTTATCAGCTGGGTACTGACCCAACTCGACAGGTTCGAACCGCCTCTCGAGCAACTTGGTGAGTATGTTCCATCGTCTTCTTTTCTGGGGTTTACCCGTCGGGCGAAGATACGCAACCTTGGAGAAGTCTGGCGTTTGGGTATTTTTCTCATGAATCGAGATGGCCTTTTTCTTCGGGCCGGGGAGAGCACGCGTGTCGTCGAGACGTCGCATGTTGCGCATGTATCCGCCTACCGAGCAGAACGCCATCAGCTGATGGATGCTGCGTTCCGCGGCGGTTTTCCGGCCGGCAGCGTGGTCAACTTTAATACCCGTCCTGTTCTGCTTGATGTTGATTATCTGGCTGCACCTGGTAGCTCGTTGTTTACGCGCGGACCCCACACCTTTGTTCGCTGGCGCACCGGTTCCTCCGACGACGAGGCGATGCTGTTTAGCGTCTACATGGCGGAACGCCTGGAGCTTCTGATCAACCCTCCGCGCGGAGCCACCGGCTAGTCCTGACCACGCCTCGTGTGCCCGCGCCAGGATGGGCGTGCCTGTGCCTGGATGCGCGTGCCCCTACCCATGAAAGTGTCGATAGTCTGGCCATCGAGGAAATTACCGGGGGCAACCATCGTGAACCACGCAGTCATCAAAGCATTGATCAATGCCGTTCGCGGCGGCCTCATCGGTGTTGCCGAAGTGATTCCTGGCGTGAGCGGCGGCACTATTGCCCTGATCGTGGGGATCTACGAGCAGCTGATTGACGGCGCCGGGCATCTCGCGCGCGGGGTCGCGAATCTGATCGTCGATGTTCCCCGCGGTCGAGGCATTCTTCGAGCGAAGACTCACTTTTCAGCGGTGAAATGGGTCGTTATCCTGCCGGTTGGCGTGGGTATGTTGGTGGCAATCGTGGTTGCTGCCGCGCTGGTGGCACCTCTCATTGAATCGCATCCTGAAGCTACCAAGGCTGTATTTGCCGGACTGATTGTTGCCTCGCTCATCGTTCCCATTCGCATGGCGGGTCTTCCTTGGCGGGTGCGTGACATCGTGCTGGCCGCCTGTGCGGCTGCGCTCACGTTCTTTCTCACCGGGTTTGCCCCACTCCCGTCGGCACAACCACCTCTAGTGCTCGTGGCCGTCGCCGCGGCCTTTGCCATTTGCGCTCTTGTCTTGCCCGGTGTCTCCGGGTCATTTCTCCTGCTGACCCTCGGCATGTACGCGCCCACACTCAACGCCGTCAACGAGCGGGATTTTGTTTATCTGGCGGTTTTTGCGCTCGGTGCTCTGGTCGGTCTCGGCTTCTTCGTTTCGGGACTGCAATGGCTCCTC
>JBLHYZ010000010.1:0-12921 GCA_047631115.1 Alpinimonas sp.
GTCTTGACCACCCGGTTCAATCTGGCCCTCAGGGTAGATCCCCTTCTCTGGCCCGCACAACGAGAGGCACTCCTCGCCTCCAGGGACAGGGTTCGCGCGTTGAATCATCCGTTGCTGACCTGCGAGACCGTCAAGTTCTTTGTGGATGGTGTGGTCGAAAATCGGACCGCTTTCATGCTCAACCCGTTCTCGGACGACGACGCGAACACGGGGCTTCCCAACTGGGACCCCGAGCTGTTGACAAGCGCCTGCCAAACCCTGGATGCTGATGGCTTCCAGCTCCATCTGCATGCCATCGGTGATCACGCGAATCGCCTTGCCTTGGACTGCGTCGAAGCGACCCGGGCGGTAAATGGTTTGCGTGATCGCCGAGCGGTCATTGCTCACATTCACGTGCTGGCGGCCTCCGACATCGCCCGATTTGCCGAACTAGACATCATTGCAAATTTCGAACCCTTGTGGGCGCAGGAAGATAGCGCCATGCTCGAGCTGACCCTTCCAGCGCTCGGGGCGGTGCGGGAAGCCTGGCAGTACCGCATTGGCGACCTCGCGAGGTCGGGGGCGCACGTGTCGTTTGGCAGCGATTGGCCTGTCACCAGTAGCGACTGGCGTCTCGGCGTGGCAACCGCCGTGACGCGGCAGACGGCCGAACAGCTCCCTCTTGGGGGCTGGACTCCGGAACAACGTGTTTCGTCGGGTGTCGCCCTGGCGGCCTACACACATGGCGTCGCCCACCAGGCCTTCGCCGATGACCGCACACGTTTGGCGATTGGGCACATTGCAGATGCCGTTTGGCTCAGTCACGATCCTCGGGCAGTGCCGCCACACCAACTTGCCGCCATTGAAATTCTCGGCACCTGGCTTGCCGGAACGCGTATCTACTGATCCTGCGAGCCGTTCTCACTTGGATTCCAGCGGGTTTCGCGAGCCATCGTCGCGAGCCATCGTCGCAAGAATTACCTAGTGAATTCTGAGCTGCAGCCAGAGAGCAAGAAGCGCGTCCGGGTCATCTGACACCAGAGAAATTCTTTCTCTGAGCTGTCGCAGACGATAGCGAACCGTCTGCTCGTGAACTTTGAGACGAAGAGCAATTCTTGCCACGTTGCCTTGTTCTTCGCACCAGGCCAAAAGTGTTGCACGCGCTTCAATTTCTCGTGCTGTCGTGCCCTCAAAGAGTCCCGCAAGCGAAGGGTCGATCAGGTCGTCCTGCCCAACGAGAGCCTGCTGGCACCTGTGGAGCAGAAGCTGGGCGCGCACATCATCCAGCGTTCCGACGCCCAGTTCTCTGTTCCTGACGGCTTCGACAATGGCGAGAGCTTCATCACGCTGGACTCTCAAATCTGCTCGGAAGGTGCGGCGCGACCCCACTCCCACACAACAATCAAGAGACGCGACGCGCACGAGTTCAGACGTTATTTGACGGAACACCTGCGCGACAGAATCCACGGTCTCTGCTGGCAACAAGATGAGGGCGTGGTCCCCTCGCGTAATGGTGATGGCTCCCGGAAAGTACAGCGAGGCACTTCTCTGGATAATCTCGCGCATTTGGCTGTGTTCTGCCAGCGTCAGTTGACGGTCGACCGCACGGACGGCGGCAATGACGATTGACTCCTGTGGGCGCAGTCCTAAGGTGGTGAGCTCATTGCCCAGGCCCGGGCCCTGTAGAAGGCGAGAAAAGCTGTCTTCGCGCGGACGGTCCGTTGAGTTGTCCGTGCGCCAAGCATCCACAAGGTAGTCGGCGGCGAAGGCCGCACACTGCATGAGGGCTTCTTCCTTTTCTGCAGGAAGGGGAGATTCCAGAAATGGATCATCGGGATCGAGGGCCCAAATGGATCCCAGAAGGATATTTCCTGCGCGAATCGCCACCGCCGCGCGGGCAGCGACGTTGTCGTATGAGAGAAAGCGGCTCACTCCCGGATTCGCAAAAACCGTACTGTAGCGACTCTCGTTCACCGGGGTATCTTGGGCTTTTCGATACAAAATGCTTTTGGTATGCAGATTGTCGATGAGCTGATTGGTGATGGCCGAATAGGCAAGAATGTTGCGGCGATGATCCTCGATGAGAACGGATCCTTTGAAAGTTGAGGCGACCGCGTTAGTCAAGGTAAAAAGCCGGTCTCGGCCAGTCGGGGCGACGCTGAGCCCGCCATCGTGTTCCCCAATGAGGCGGTTCGCGAGCGCATCGAGCTGGCGCCATGACACCCCGATGGCCAATTCGATGAGGGCAACACCCGCCTCGCGAGCTTCTGCCGTGAGAGTGTTCGCGTCGTCGATGAGCACTTTGCAGACCACAGAGCTGTGGTTCTGTTCAGCGGCAAATCGAAACATATCGCTTACTTGGCGCTTGCTCATGCTCGATGGGGAAGTCACGAGAAGGAGATGGCCTGGTTCACCCACGTCCACGGCGTCTGCGTCATAGAACGTCAGGCCAGTGACGGTTGCTCCCGACGCGATGGGTGTTCTCGGAATAACGATCGACTGCCCGAGGGCATCAACAAAATCGGAGAGGCGAAGAGCCGTCACGAGAAGATTCGGCCCGTTTTTAGCGAATCCAACAAAGTCATGGCGTTACTCTATCTCTTTCGATAAATGAATTGACGTACGGCTCCCATAGTGTGGAAACTCAAGTGAAGCAAGGGGAGCTCGAGTGTCGCAGAATGATTTTTACGATCCAAGCCTTGCCCGGGTCTTTCCCGAGTCGAGCACGATTGACGACAACGGTCAGCTCGCGATCGCCGGTTGCACTCTCAGTGACATCGCCGAATCCTTTGGAACCCCGTGCTACGTCATTGACGAAGTTGGGCTTCGTGCCCAGATGCGCCGCTATCGAGATGGAATGGCGGCCCGCTGGCCAGAGGGCTCCGTCACATTCGCCTCCAAGTCATTGCCAGTGATGGCGGCTTACGCTATCGCCGCATCTGAAGGGCTCGGCGTAGACGTTGCCGGTGCCGGTGAATTGCTCCTCGCCCTCGAAGCTGGGGTTCCCCCCGAGAGCATTTATCTTCACGGAAATGCCAAGAGCGACACCGAGCTCTTTCTAGCCGTCGACGCCGGCGTCGGGACGATCGTCGTGGATGGCTATGCGGACATTAGTCGGCTTGAGAAACTTCTCACACGGCCTCAAAACGTGCTGATTCGCGTGATTCCCGGAATTGACCCCGACACTCATCGATCGGTTGCCACCGGCGGCGATGACTCCAAGTTTGGCCTGCCAGTTGAACAGGCTCGTGAACTCATCGCGTCCCTTAGTGGGCACCCAACAATTGTCGTCGATGGCGTTCACCTTCATATCGGATCGCAGATTCTTGACGTAGAACCTTTCCGTCGGGCAGTTGCCGCCATTGCTCAGCTCGGGACTTTTCGCACCTACAACGTCGGCGGAGGTCTGGGCGTTGACTACAGCCTCGACGACAACGCTCCCAGCGTCGAAAGCTACCTTGACGCCATCACGCAGATGGCCAGGGAACTCTTGCCCGCCGAGAGCCGTCTTCTCGTCGAACCGGGCCGCTCCCTGGTTGCCCGCGCGGGAATCACAATCTATGAAGTTAACAACGTCAAGACGACGGGTAAGACTTTTGTCGCGGTCGATGGGGGCCTTGCGGATCAGATGAACATTGCTTTAACCGAGACGGTTTTTACCGCCATTGTCGCCAACCGTGCCAGCGAGGTGCCTGCGGTCACCGCCCAGCTGGTTGGGCGCCAATGCGAGTCTGGCGACCTTCTCGTGGATAACGCGCTACTGGCTCGGCCTGCTGCCGGCGACATCATCGCTCTGGCAACCACGGGCGCGTACGGCTACACCCTGGCGAACAACTACAACGGTGCCCTCAAACCGCCCGTTGTTTTTTGTCGGGATGGCGAAGCCCGGCTCGCTGTTCGCCGCGAGACCTACGAAGAGTTCCTGTCCAGCCACGCTCCTGCTCGCAGCATTGCGTGGAGCGTGTAGTTCCAGCCCGAGTCGCACTTTCGACTCCTTATCCAAGAATGAGGATCATCATGAAATCCAAGGCACTCACAGCAACCGCGTTAATCGTGGTCGGACTCTTCGGAGTTACCGCTTGTTCCTCGGGAACCCCGGATCCGGTTCCGGCGAGCGCCGCCATCACATCGGGAATCGATGAGGCCGCGGCCGCCGCGGTACCTCAGGCCATTCGCGACGCGGGTGTTCTCCGTGTTGCGGCCGGCATCCCCTATCCTCCTTTTCTCCTCATCGATGAAAACGAAGAGCTTTCCGGACTGGACTTCGAACTGGCAGCCGCTCTCGGCGAAAAGCTTGACCTCACCTTCGACATGCAGCAACAAGCCTTCGCCTCGGTTATCCCTTCCCTTCAGGCTGACCGGTTCGACATCATCATGATGGGAATGAACGACTCGGTTGAGCGTCAGCAGACCCTGAACTTCGTTGATTACATCAACGCCGGATTCACGATTGTCGTGCAAAAGGGAAACCCCGAGAACATCGGAACGCTCCTCGATCTCTGCGGTCAGACCGTCGCTGTTCAACTGTCGACCATTCAGGGGGAAATTCTCCGCGACCTCGTTCCTAAGTGTGCAGCCCAGGGCAGAGAAGGCGTTGAAGTTCAGGAGCTGCCGGCCGCCAACGACGCCCAGACAGCCCTGAAATCTGGACGAGTTCAGGCATACGTGGTTGACGCTCCCGTCGCTGCTTTCACCGTTGAAACTTCCGGTGGTGGCGAGGACTTCGAGGGTGTTCAGGATCCTGTGAACCCCCAGGGATTCAACCCCGTCTATACGGGCTTTGGTCTGCTCAAAGAAAACGCCGACATGACCGAGGCTCTGCGACTCGCTCTGCAAGCACTGATCGATGAAGGCGTCTACGGAGACATCATGGCTGCCTACGGCATGGCGCCTCTCTCCGTGACCGAAGCTATCATCAACCGCGCCGGCGAATAGTTCACTGATGAGCGCGGTACACCCCACCCAGACCGCGCCGTCCAGCGCGCCGGGAGATAACAACTTCGACATCGTTGCAAAACGACTTCGGAGGCCCGGCCGCTGGATTTGGACCATCCTGTTGCTCGTTTTTGCTGGTGCCTTTGTGCAGGCTATCGCCCTGAACAAGAACATCGACTTTCCCGTCATTGGGCAGTATCTCTTCAATGACCGCATTCTCAGCGGTGTCGGCCTCACCATTGTCATCACGGCCATTTCGATGGTGATTGCCACCTTCTTAGCCGTGCTCCTTGCAGCGATGCGACTCTCCGGCAATCCCGTCATGGTGGTGTTCTCTGCACTGTACGTGTGGCTGTTTCGGGGAACCCCCCTGCTCGTGCAGATTGTCATCTGGGGCTACTTCGGCTTGATTTTTCAACAGATTGCCGTCGGCATCCCCTTCACCGACATCGTCTTTTGGGCCGTTGACACCAACGTTCTCATTACCGCCTTTGTGGCGGGAATTTTGGCGCTCACACTCAATGAGGCCGCGTATGCCGCCGAAATTGTTCGATCAGGCATGCTCTCGGTCGATGAAGGCCAGCGAGAGACCGCGGCCTCACTCGGAATGAGCCCGGCATACTGCTTTATGCGTATTTTGCTGCCGCAGGCCATGCGTGTCATTATCCCGCCGATGGGCAACCAGCTCATCTCGATGATCAAGAACACGTCACTTTTGTCCTTGATTGCTGTCATGGAGTTGTACACGCGCGCTACGCAAATCTCGGCCCAGAACCTCAAACAGGTTGAACTGCTCATTGTTGTCAGCATTTGGTACCTCGCCATTGTGTCGGTGCTGGCAATCCCGCAGTTTTATCTTGAGCGTCGCTTTGGCCGCGGTACTGCGCGCAGCCAACCCATGACCCCCTTTCAAAAAGTAAGAGAAGTCACAGGGGCCATCATGGTGCATCGTCCAGGCTCCTCTCGGAAGGCACAAAAAAATGTCTGACACGCTCACGCACCCAACCGGCACCCGCGCGACTGAGCGAGTTCCTCTCGTGGAGATGCGGGGGGTTCGAAAAAGCTTTGGTTCCCTTGAGGTTCTTCGGGGCATCACCATGGACGTCTTCCCCGGGCAAGTGACCTGCCTCCTAGGCCCCAGCGGTTCGGGAAAATCCACACTCCTGAGGTGCATCAACAACCTCGAATCCGTGAACGGCGGGCGCATCTCGGTTGACGGAGAACTTGTTGGCTTCACGAACAAGAACGGCGTGCTCCGCGAGATGCATCCACGCGAGGTCGCCCGGCAGCGACGCTCAATGGGAATGGTCTTTCAGCGCTTCAACTTGTTTCCGCACATGACCGCTCTAGAAAACATCATTGAGGCCCCCATCGGTGTCGCCAAGCGATCCAAAGCAGAAGCGATTGCCGACGGCCATCGCCTCCTCAAGCAAGTGGGGTTGAACGCCTGGGCCGACCACTATCCCGCTCAGCTTTCCGGTGGGCAGCAGCAGCGCATCGCTATTGCTCGAGCGCTGGCCATGAAACCCAAACTCATGCTGTTCGATGAGCCCACCAGCTCGCTAGACCCTGAGCTTGTGGGGGATGTCTTGAACGTCATGCGGGAATTGGCTGAGGGCGGAATGACCATGATCGTGGTGACGCACGAAATTGGATTTGCGCGCAGTGCCGCCGATGAGGTCGTATTCATGGACGAGGGTGTCGTGGTGGAGTCGGGACACCCCGACGAAGTCATCAGCAACCCCACCCACGAGCGCACTCGAAACTTCATCAACAGCGTTCTCTGAATCGCGCTCGTCCACAGATGGGTCTGAGCAGACCCGCGGTCGGGACGGAACTCTCTAAATTGAGGCCATGGCCCCGCTCTCCTACTCCCGCTCTTCCTCAGCGAAGCGTGAGAACACTCTATGACGCCATGGAGCCTCGAATACGAAGGAACCCGGTTCGCACGATTCTTTTTATCGCTGCCGGAATATGAGCAGGTCGTTCTCTCTGCGGCCCTGCGAAATGTTCTTGAGGTTGAAGGTATTGGTGTCTGTTCTGGAGAATGGGGTAAGCCCCTCGGCCATGGGCTATATGAGTTTCGAGTCCGAAAGTCCTTAGACGACATCCCGGCTCTCGACGCTGCAGAATCACCTCCGGCCGGCGTGGGAACGGACCGTCCCGTTCTCCTCAGAATTTTCTGCACTTTTTATGGCAGCAAAATCGTGTTGCTCTACAGCGGATACGACAAGAAGAGGGATTCCTCTGCAAAAAGGCAGCAGAAGGAAATCTCCCAAGCGCGGAAGATTCACCAACAGTGGAAACTCACCGGCAGGCATTAGTTGACATCGTATGTGTCGAAGCACATAATTCTAGAGAGGGAGAACAAGATGGCAAATAGTTTCAATGACCTTCTCGCGCGCGCTCAAGCGGACTGGTCGGATGACGCGTGGACTTTATACAACTCGACGGTTGCTGCGATGCAGACAGAAAGGGTGGCCCGGGTAGAACTCGGTGCCCAACTTCTCGAGGCCAGGAAAGCCCGCCACCTCACCCAGCCGGAACTCTCGGCGGTCACGGGAGTGCAGCAGGCTGAAATTAGTCGCATCGAACGCGGTCTGAGTAATCCCACGGCCGCCACCTTGAACCGGCTGGCGGCCGCGCTCGGGCAGAAAGTCGTACTCCAGCGGGTGTCTTAGAACAGCCGAACGGACCTGCGGGTTGCCGGCGCTGGCTTAGAGAACATCCTCGAGGGTGCGGGGGGGATGACCGGTCAGCATCAGCACAGTGCCATTAACGACCTCTAGTTCGCCACTCGCAATGGCCGTATAGGTGCTGACCCACGCATCCATTTGCCATTGTGGGGCGTTGTAGTGGGCGCGACTAAGGAAGGCCTCCTCAACGGTTTCGTTGACGAAAGAGAAGGGCCTGTTCAAGATAGCGGATGCCCGAATCGCCACCTCCGCCAATGTCAGGGCTTCAGGCCCCGTGAGTTCGAGGGTTCGGCCCGCCTGCAACTCGGGCTTGCGAAGAACCGTCACGGCAACATCGGCAACATCGGCTCGGGCCACGGCTGCCACCCGGCCTTCCCCTGCGGGGCCGCGGATGACGCCATTCTCATCGGCAAATAGCGGCAGCACATCGATGTAAAAGTTATTGCGCAGAAACGTGAAGGCCATGCCAGAGGCGCGAATCGCTTCCTCCGTTAGGCCGTGATCGCGACCCAAAGTGAAAGTGGCGTTGGGACCTGCGCAAATGAACGAGGTGTACACGATGTGCTGCACACCGGCGCGGACTGCTGCCGCAATGACGCTGAGATGCTGGGCAAGGCGATCCTCGGCTTCACTGGCCGAAACCATGAAGAAGACATCCACTCCGGCGAGCGCTTTCTCGTACTCAACCGAATCACCGTAATCGGCTACACGAATCTCGACGCCCTCCCGGTGAGGCGCCCGGGAGGCATCCCGAACGAGGCCAACGAGGTGGGCATGCTCCCCAATGTTGGCCAACCGCCGCAAAACGGCACCGCCAATGTTGCCGGTCACACCGCTGATGGCAACGGTCATTGTTTCTGGGGTGAGGGTAAGTGGTGTGAGCAATGTCATAGGTACGCCTTCAGCCATGTCGTGAGTTGGGTAAACGCGTTCTCACGCGCTACTTCTTGGGAGAGAAATACGTCGTGCATTGCATCAGGAATGCGAGCGATTGTGGTGAGAGCACCGAGCTGGTGAACTCGGCTAGCAACGATGTTCACGTCGATGGCGACATCCGCGTGCATCATGTCCGTGCTCCAGCGTGGGGTGAGCAGGCTCTTGGTGGAGAGCAGGGTCAAAATGGGGGCATCGATACCAAGCCCCGAAGCGATGCGGGAATGCCCTGCCAAGATGGCGTTGAGCCACCCAGTATGCACCGTGAAGGCATGTTCGGGGCGCCACTCGGCATTGATATTCCACTCGCCGTCGCGTGTATCGGAGATTGTTCGAAAGTAGTGCCCCATATCGATGTTGACCATGGGGGCCTTGGGATTCACCCGAGCCTGAAAACCCACGACGGGGGCCGCCATGGCTCGGGCTGCTCCGGTGAGTTGATATTCAAGCCAGGGACTGTTGAGTATCAGAGCAGATACCCGACCCGGGTTTCGATCAGCCCACAGGCTGAGAACCAAGCCTCCCGTGGAGTGCCCCATCACGACGAGTCGCCGCCCTGTACTCTCCCCCCGTTCGTGTCCCATCTGGGCCAGGGCGGCCTCGATTTCTTCGTCGTAGGTAGCGAGGCTTTCGATGTATCCCGGTGTTTGATGCTGACGGATGCTGCGCCCATATTTTCGCAGATCCAGCGCAAAGAAGCTGGCCCCCAGCTCACGCCAGTATTCGGCCACGTGGGCTTGGAAGAAGTAGTCGGAGTAACCGTGGATGTACAGCACGTCGGTGTCATGCGCGATTCTTTCAGCACGCCTTTGCCCATGGTCCGGCAGGAAACCGAGGCGTTGCCAGAATCCACGTCGCGCCTCCGCCGGAGGGTTCGGTAGGTAGCGCACGAGAGTGGCAACGACTTCACCCTCGGAGTCGTCCTTCAGTGGAAGAGTCAGTTGCTCAAAGGTGTCACCCAAGGCATCGGGCCCCCACGCAGACGTCAACTGGTTCACATCCCCATCCTGCACCACAATCCGTTGTGGGGATATAGCCGTCCTACAGACGTGAGATGGCGATCATCTCATCGCGGTCAACGACCTTGACGCGGGCGCGGCCCTGAGGTTGCCCGAGAGCGATTTCGTGCTCGTCGAGAGCAATCCAACCGTCAATGGCGGTGAACTCCACACCACGTGACTCGAGAAGGTCGACGATAGATTCCTCCGCGGGGGACGTCGGTGCCCACCAGTGCGCTTGATCGCGCAGGAGGTGCTTGACGGTTTCCATGGCGTCCGACTTGGTGTGGCCAATGAGGCCAACGGGGCCGCGCTTGATCCAGCCCGTGGCATAGACGCCAGGAATGATGGAGCCGTCATCGCCAACGACTTGACCTTCGCGGTTGGGAATCGTTCCGCGCTTCTCGTCAAAGGGGAGTTCCGGCAGTGGGGAACCGTAGTACCCCACGGCACGATAGAGCGCCTGAATGGAAAGCTCGCGGATCTCTCCCGTGCCGGCTACAACGCCGGCGCTATCGGGCTGTGTGCGCTCGTAGCGAAGGGCCACAACATGGCCGTTCGCGTCGCCCACAACCTCGAGGGGCTTGGAGTAGAAGTGCAGGTGCAGGCGTCGTGACGCCGCGCCGGTCTCGCGCTCGCGCCACGCGTTCATCACCTTGTGCAAAACGAAGACCTGCTTGTTCGTTTCGATGGCGACCTGGCTGGCGGCATCTAAAACGAAGTCTTCGTCGTAGACAATCATGTCGACGTCATGAAGTTCGCCGAGCTCACGCAATTCCAATGGGCTGAACTTGGCCTGCGCCGGACCACGGCGTCCGAAGACGTGCACATCGGTGACAGGGTTTGCGGCGAGACCCTCGTAAACGTTGGAAGGGATTTCGGTGGTCAACAGATCAGCAGCGTGCTTGACCAGCATGCGCGAGGCATCGAGCGCTACGTTCCCGTTGCCAATAACCGCCACCGATGTTGCCTCGAGCGGCCACGTGCGGGGAACGTCGGGGTGCCCATCGAACCAGCTCACGAATTCGGCGGCGCCATAACTTCCCTCGAGATCAATTCCGGGAAGGGTGAGGGCGGCATCTTTCATGGCACCGGTCGAAAAAATGACCGCGTTGTAATGGGCCTTCAAATCATCGAGCGTGATGTCGACGCCGTAGGTGACGTTTCCAAAGAAGCGAATGTCACCCAGATCAAGCACCTCACGCAAAGCCGTGATGATCCCCTTGATGCGGGGGTGATCGGGAGCAACACCGTATCGAACCAACCCATACGGTGCCGGCAACCTCTCGAAGAGGTCAATGGAGACATCGAAGTTTTTCTCTGCCTTCAGTGCGATATCCGCGGCATAGATTCCAGCGGGGCCTGCGCCGACAATGGCAAGGCGAAGTTTGGTCACGGTTGAAATCCCTACGTGGTGCGGCTAACGATGTGTTCGGCGAAGGCCGATAGTGCCTGCTTGACGGGGCCCGCCGGCAAAATAGAGAGGGCAGCGACAGCTTCTGCCGCCCAGCGGCGCGCTTCTTCACGGGTTGCCTGGGTGACGGGGTGGGCATAAACCTCGCGAACTGCAAGCTCGAAATCTGCTTCTGCTTCGGGGGTGCCGGCCTCTACATCACGACGAATGCGGGCCAGAAGTGCTGCGGCAGACTGGTCGGTGAGCGCCTGTCGCTCAAGCAGGAGCGTCGGTAACGTGGGAACTCCGGCTCGCAAATCGGTGCCGGACTTCTTACCGGTTTTATCTTTTGCCGGTGCCAAATCGATGATGTCGTCAGCTAGCTGAAACGCTATTCCGATTTTTTCGCCGAACGCCACGACGGCGTCTTCAAACTCTTCTGGGGCACCCGAGTAGACAATTCCTACGCGAGCCGCCGCCGCTATGAGGGAGCCCGTCTTGTCCGCAAGAACTTGGATGTAGTGCTCTATTGCGTCTTCGCCCTCTTGGGGGCCGAGAGTCTCGTGAAGTTGCCCAAGGCACAGACGCTCGAATGTTGACGCCTGGAGCAGGATGGCTCGTTCACCAAGCCGGGACATCAGGCTGCTGGCTCGGGCAAAGAGAAGGTCGCCGGTGAGAATGGCGGTTGAGTTGCCCCAGACCGCGTGGGCGCTGGGAACGCCGCGACGAATCGGCGCTTCATCCATGACGTCATCGTGGTAGAGCGAGGCCAAGTGCGTAATCTCAATTGCCTCAGCAGCCAGCACAACCTCGGGGGTTGCACCCTCTCCCAGCTGCGCGGTCAGGAGTGTGAGCATGGGGCGCACACGCTTGCCACCCGCTTCGAGAAGATATCGACCCGTGACGTCGGCGAGGGCATCTGCAAAATGCAGATCGGCATCAAGACCGGCTTCGATTTTTGCAATTCCGGCGTCCACCACATCCGAGAGGTGCTTTGTCTCAGGGGAGGCGAAAAGGCGTTGACGCAAGGTGATGCGACCGGTCACTCCGACTACTCCAACAGGGCTCGCATTCACTCCTTCAGCCTAGTCCCGAGAGCCTGCAATTTGCTGAGCGGGCCGCGTCCCTCGGAGTCGCATCGTGGGTGATTAAACGGGCAGCGGCTTGACGCCACGGTGCAGCGCAACGACACCGGCGGTGAGGTTGCGGTAGGCGACGTCAGCAAAGCCTGCTTCGCGAATCCACAGGGCGAGAATCTTTTGCTCGGGCCAATCATCAATTGACTCGGCGAGGTACGTGTACGCCTCAGAGTTAGTGCTCGAGATGGAGGCGAAGAGCGGCATCACGCGACGGAGGTAGACGTTGTAGCCCGCCCGCACCAGAGGCATTGGGGGTGTTGAGAATTCACAGATTACGATGCGCCCGCCGGGCTTGGTGACCCGGAACAACTCGGTGAGTGCTTTCTTGGGTTCAATCACATTCCGCAGACCGAAAGACATTGTGACCGCGTCGAACTCATTATCGGCAAAGGGAAGCTTCGTGGCGTCGGCCTCAACGAATTCGATGAGGTCATTCGAACCATGCTTGAGGCGCCCCACCTCCAACATTCCCGGGGAGAAGTCGGCGGCGACAACCTGGGCCCCAGAGCGCGCGAGCGAGACACTGCTCGTGCCCGTTCCTGCGGCGAGGTCAAGGATTCGCTCGCCCTTCAAAGGATTGACAGCGCGCGTGGTGGAGATGCGCCACAGCCCCGCGTTTCCTCCGGAGAGAAGCGTGTTGGTGCGGTCATACCCCTTCGCCACGTCGTCGAACATGGCCGAAACGGCGCCGGGCTGCTTAGACAAATCTGCTTTGCTCACGCCGCCAAGTCTAAACCTCGGGCGTAGGCTGACAAGAGTGAATAAGACGTCGGTGCGCACCCTCGTGGTTGAGACAATTTCGCTGACCGACGTGCCCGAGATCCTGTCACTCCTCCCCGCCTCCAATC